>JAYTLG010000335.1:0-5136 GCA_043729555.1 Cytophaga sp. | reverse complement strand
CTATGAACACGGAAATACTTGGTGTACTCTTAATGTATGGGCTGGTTTTAGTCCTCGCAATTCCTTTAGGGAAATATATTGGCAAAGTTTTCAACTACGAAAATACATGGTTGGATAAAATTTTCAATCCATTAGACAAGCTGTTTTTTAAACTAAGTGGCCTTGATCCAAATCAGGAAATGAATTGGAAGCAACATTTAGTAGCATTGCTTGTGATTAATCTGGTGTGGCTTATTATCGCAATGCTGGTGCTTACAAATATGAGTTGGTTGCCTTTAAATCCGGATGGTAATCCTTCTATGGGTGGCGAACTGGCTTTCAACACGGCAGTAAGTTTTGTAACAAATACCAATCTTCAACATTATTCAGGTGAAAGTGGTATGTCCTATTTAGGACAATTAATTTTAATGTTGTGGCAATTTATCAGTGCAGGAACAGGAATAGCTATTGCAGCAGTTGTCTTTATTGCAATGAAAGAACGTACAACAGCCACATTAGGAAATTTCTATTCTTTCTTTGTAAGAAGTTGCACCAGAATCTTATTACCCATCGCTTTTGTTGTAGCTGTTATTTTAGCATTTAACGGCATGCCAATGACGTTCGAAGGTAAAGATACCATGATAACAGTTCAAGGCGACACGGTTCAGGTAAGTCGTGGTCCGGTTGCAGGCTTTGTTGCCATTAAACATTTGGGAACAAATGTCGGAGGTTTTTTCGGTGCAAATTCAGCACATCCATTTGAGAACCCTACCTATCTAACAAATATTATAGAAATCGTTGTACAAATGCTGATTCCTATTGCAATGATTTTTGCCTTGGGATTTGTGTTAAAAAGAAAAAAATTATCCTGGATGATTTTTGGTGTGATGAGCATCGGTTTTATCTTATTAACCATACCAACAATACTCTTTGAAATGAATGGCAACGGAGCCATTGCTAATATGGGTGTTGCACAAGAGATGGGCAGTATGGAAGGAAAAGAAGTTCGCTTTGGTTCTGCCGCTTCAGCATATTGGAGTATAGCAACAACCGTGATTTCAACAGGAAGTATCAACAGCATGCACGATAGTTTTACCCCTATTTCAGGAATGAATCAAATGCTTGCCATGATGATCAATTCATTTTATGGAGGTTGCGGAGTTGGCATGCTTAACTTTTATATTTTCATCATTCTTGCAGTTTTCATTAGTGGCTTAATGGTAGGAAGAACGCCTGAGTTTCTGGGTAAAAAAATTGAAGCAAAAGAAATGAAAATCGCAATGATCATTGCATTGCTTCACCCATTCTTAATTCTTGGCGGAACAGCACTTGCCTGTTCATTACCTAGCGCAACTGCAGGTAACTCAAGCAATCCAGGATTTCACGGTTTTAGCCAAATGCTATATGAGTTCACATCTTCATCTGCTAATAATGGCAGTGGGTTTGAAGGTTTAGGTGACAATACACCTTTCTGGAATATAGCTTGTGGATTGGTTATGCTTATGGGTCGTTACCTTCCTATCATTGGACCAGTTGCAATTGCAGGTATTTTAGCAAGTAAAAAATACACTCCGGAAAGTAATGGAACATTAAAAACCGATACAGCTACGTTTGGCTTAATGGTCTTTGCAGTAATTGCATTGGTAGCCGCACTAGCCTTCTTCCCTGCCCTAACATTAGGTCCAATTGCTGAATATTTCTCCATGATTTAATCGTACAGAAAATGACAAAGTCAAATACATCGTTGTTTCAAAAAAAATTGATGCTTGAAGCATTCAAGCAATCTTTTATAAAACTCAATCCCAGAATTATGTTCCGAAATCCTGTAATGTTTACAGTAGAGATAGGGACTGCCGTAATGTTGGTAGTGTGCCTCTGGATTTTATCTGGAGAAGCATCACAAGGAAGTTTTACGTATAATTTTATCGTATTTCTTGTTTTGTTACTGACGTTATTATTTGCCAATTTTGCCGAAGCTATAGCTGAAGCAAGAGGAAAAGCACAGGCCGATAGCTTACGAAAAACAAGAGAAGAAACGCCTGCAAAATTAGAAAACGGAGAAATTATTTCTTCTTCGCAACTAAAAAAAGGTGTTGTTTTTGTTTGTGAAACAGGTGATATTATTCCAACTGATGGAGAAATTATTGAAGGCCTGGCTACTATAGACGAAAGTGCCATCACGGGTGAAAGTGCCCCTGTAATTCGTGAAGCAGGTGGTGATAAGAGTTCGGTTACAGGTGGAACAAAAGTTTTATCTGATAAAATTAAAGTAATTGTAACCACTGAACCTGGAGAAAGCTTTTTAGATAAAATGATTGCATTGGTTGAAGGGGCAAGTCGTCAAAAAACACCAAATGAAATTGCATTGACAATTCTATTAGCAGGATTCACATTGGTTTTTATTATTGTAACTATTACATTAAAACCCTTTGCCGATTATGCAAACACTCCTATTACGATTGCTGCATTCATTTCTTTATTTGTTTGTCTAATTCCAACTACAATTGGTGGTTTACTTTCTGCAATTGGTATAGCAGGGATGGATCGCGCATTAAGAGCCAATGTAATTACTAAAAGCGGTAAAGCGGTTGAAACAGCAGGCGATATAGATGTATTGCTGTTAGATAAAACAGGAACGATAACTATAGGAAATAGAAAAGCAACACATTTTTATCCCAGTACAGGTGTAGATGAAAAATATTTCATTACATGTGCCGCACTAAGTTCAATGAGTGATCAAACTCCTGAAGGGAAATCGATCATTGAATTAGCTGGAGTAAATCCGAATAGTTATAACATTCAAAGTCCGATATTCATAAAATTTACAGCTGAAACAAGAAGCTCGGGTATTGATTATGAAAACACACGAATTAGAAAAGGTGCATCAGACTCAATCAAACGATTGGTAGAACAGGCAGGCAATCAATATTCAGAAGAAACTGCAGAACGTGTAAAAATCATTTCAAGCAATGGCGGAACGCCACTGGTAATTTCAGTGAACGAAAAAGTAATTGGTGTAATTGAATTACAAGACATTATTAAACCCGGCATCAAAGAACGTTTTGAACGTCTTCGAAAAATGGGTATCAAAACAGTAATGGTAACGGGAGACAATCCACTAACAGCAAAATTTATTGCAGAAAAAGCGGGTGTAGACGATTTTATTGCCGAAGCTAAACCGGAAGACAAAATGAACTACATTAAAAAAGAACAATCGGATGGTAGATTGGTAGCGATGATGGGCGACGGTACAAACGACGCTCCTGCGCTTGCACAGGCTGATGTAGGCGTAGCGATGAACAGTGGTACACAAGCAGCCAAAGAAGCGGGTAATATGGTTGATTTAGACAATGACCCAACCAAACTGATTGAGATTGTTGAAATCGGTAAACAGTTGTTAATAACGCGAGGCACCTTAACAACCTTCAGTATTGCGAATGATGTTGCTAAATATTTCGCAATCATTCCGGCACTGTTTATTGTAGGCATTCCTTCTTTGCAGGGATTAAATATAATGAAACTACACAGTCCTGAAAGTGCAATTCTTTCAGCTGTTATATTTAATGCCATTATTATTCCGTTTCTAATTCCACTAGCGTTAAAAGGTGTTGCATACAAACCCATTGGTGCCAGTGCGCTGCTTCGCAGAAATTTATTAATCTATGGATTGGGTGGTGTAATCATACCATTCATAGGTATAAAAGCAATTGATCTTATTGTTTCTTTGTTCATTTAACTAAATAACAACTATGAAATCGAATCTACTTCCTGCCATTAAACTGACAATCATTAGCCTGGTATTCTTTATGGCCATATATACCCTTGCTGTATTTGGCATCGCACAATTGGCACCCAATCAAGGTAAAGGCGATATTATTATACACAATGGTAAAACATATTATAGCAACATCGGTCAATTATTTACAGACGATATATATTTCAATTCAAGACCCTCTGCAGTGGTTTATAATGCTGCAGGTTCGGGTGGGAGCAATAAAGGACCTAACAATCCCGATTATTTGAAAGAAGTGCAAACACGTATTGATACCTTCTTAGTTCATAATCCCGGCGTTACTAAATCAGAGATACCATCTGATCTGGTAACGGCAAGCGGAAGTGGTTTAGATCCCAATATTTCTGTTCAAGCTGCCAAGGTACAAGTAAAACGTATTGCGAAGGTTCGTAACCTTTCAGAAAAAGAATTAATATTACTCATTGATGAACAAACAGAAAAACCGTTATTGGGATTATTCGGTACTGAAAAAATAAACGTATTGAAACTCAACCTTGCATTAGATACTTTAAAATAATACCTGAAATGAAATCTACAATCAAAAATATGTTTACCTGTATGTGTATAATCGTATGCGCTACACATTATGCAGAGGCTCAGGCTACAAATACGGATGAAACACGAAAGACACTATCCGATACTGTAACAGAACCAAACGCACTAAAGCAGATAACCGATCACCTAACAATATCAGGTTACATCGAAACGTATTACGGGTATGATTTTAGCAATCCAGAAAATCACACCCGACCAGACTTCGTTTATTCTTTTAATAGACATAACGAAGTAAATTTGAATTTAGGGTTTATCAAAGTAGCCTATGCAGCAAATAACATACGTGCGAATTTTGCACTTATGACAGGTACCTATGCCAATGCCAATCTTGCAGCAGAAGCAGGTGTATTAAAAAATATATTTGAAGCAAATATTGGCGTTAAGATTTCAAAACAAAAAAATCTTTGGATGGATGCAGGTATCTTTGCATCGCACATAGGTTTCGAAAGTGCCATTGGTAAAGATTGCTGGAATGTAACACGTAGTATATTGGCAGATAATTCTCCGTATTACGAGAGTGGCGTCAAGGTATCTTATACAAGCGACAACAAAAAGTGGTTTATAAGCGGTTTATTTTTAAACGGCTGGCAGCGAATACAACGCATGGATGACAACAATACGCCTGCTATTGGACACCAACTCACATTTAAACCAACTTCAAAAATAACGCTTAACAGTAGTTCTTTTATAGGAAGTGATACTCCAGATAGTACGCGACAAATACGCTATTTCCACAACTTTTATGGTATTTTAGAACTTCATAGAAATTTCAATATCATATTAGGTTTCGATGTAGGTATACAACAAAG
>JAYTLG010000334.1:0-28223 GCA_043729555.1 Cytophaga sp. | reverse complement strand
AGGAATTTTATGAGTCAGCATTGCCTGACACAACTGTTTGGGCATCTGAACTTGCTTATAACGATCCATACGTAGATCACTATTTCCGTTATCCTGGCTTTCGTTATTTCCCTGTTGTTGGGGTTAACTGGATTCAGGCAAACGATTTCTGTGTTTGGCGTACAACTGTTGTGAATAATCAACTAGCTCAAAATGCTGGTATTGATGTTCCTGAAGGTGGTGGACGTATTCCATTGGAATCTGGAGTTGTTTTACCTAATTACCGTTTGCCATCTGAAGCTGAATGGGAGTATGCTGCACAAGCACTAATCGGTAACCAATGGTTAGACGAAAATCAAACACACAAACGTCTATATCCATGGGATGGTCACGCATTACGTAACCCTTATGGAAAACAAATGGGTATGTTCCTTGCAAACTTTAAAAGAGGTCGTGGTGACTACGCTGGTATCGCTGGTAAGTTGAACGATGGTGCAATGATCACTACGTATATCTACGAATTTCCGCCAAATGATTTCGGTTTGTATTGTATGGCAGGTAACGTGAACGAATGGGTTTACGATGTTTACCGTCCATTATCTTTCCAAACATTTGATGACTTAAACCCATTACGTCGTAACGGTTTCTTAGATGAAGAAAAAGGTTATGATAAAGCAGGTTTCCAATCTTTAATCGATGATCACGTTCGTGTATACAAAGGTGGTTCTTGGAAAGATGTAGCTTACTGGATGTCTCCAGGAACTAGAAGATATATTGCAGAAGATTCTTGTACTGCAACAATCGGTTTCCGTTGCGCAATGATTCAAGCTGGAACAAACTATTAATAGATATTCCATTCTATATAAAAACCCGTCCCGATAAAATCGGGACGGGTTTTTCTTTTTATAAGCATTCTACTTTTATTAATCCGTAACCATTGCCAAAAGTGCAACGCTTACTTTTGCCGCACCAGCATTTTTTAACAACATGCCACAAGCCTCTAAAGTAGCGCCCGTAGTCAATACATCGTCCACCAATAAAATATGTTTCCCTTTTATTTTTTCAATATTCTTAATCGCATACACCAACTTCACATTTTCAAAACGTTTGATTCGTTTGCTCTGTGCCTGGACAAATAAATTTCGTTTTCTATATAATACAGATTCTTCAATTTCTAATCCAATTACTTTTTGAATACCCTCCGCAATTTTTGTAGCCTGATTGTACCCCCGCTTTCTCATTTTAGATTTATGTAGCGGTATTGGCATAATCACATCAATGTTTGCCTGAACCAACGATTCTTTTATACGATCGGCCCATATAGCAGCTAAGCGCACAGCGATATCCGGCGAATCCCCATATTTGATGGCGTGTAAAATCTTTTGTGTTTTATTCTTCGATTCAAATTGTAAATAAGCCCAAACAAAAGATGGACGTAATTCTACAGACAAACGCAGATATAATGAATCTGGTGCATAGCCTTCGTTAACGAGTGGCAAAGTGCTCAAACAATTCATACATACATCTGTTTCACCTTGATACAAACCACTTTCGCAAACAATGCAGTGTGGCGGAAACAATACATCCGACAAGCATTCGGTAAAATAACCGATGCCGTTAAAAATTTTTTTCATAAAAATGATTCCTTAGCTAATTGGTTTGTTAAATTAGTACTTCCTTTGATAATATGCACATGGAATTTGAAGATCTTGATTTAAATAAGGACTGGAAACGATTAATGTATTTCTTTATTCGTACTACCGGTAAAAAACCCACCACCAATACACTTCTGTTTCTAATCGGTGTGAATGAATTAGGGAAAGGGAAAAAAACCTTCTCTAAAGAAGAAAAACAAGATTTGATGCACATTGCAACCTGCAAATTGTTGAGTCTTTCAGGATATTATGAATTGGAAGGCATCGATTCAGATGGTTGGCCACATTACAAAGCCCTGAAACCCGTTCCAAAATTAAGCCTAGAAGAACAAGAAGATTTGTTAAAACTACAGATGATTGATTATTTTGAAGAGCATATTTTTGACGAACGCGAACGTGAAAAAAACTCCCGCGATATAAGCAAATTGAAGCCCATCATGAAAACAAAAACTTCCGAGGACAGCATAACAGATAGTACTTCAACAGAAGAATAATATTAATACAAGTAGCATGAAAATAATAACATATAATGTAAACGGCATTCGCGCTGCCATTACGAAAGGCCTATTAACATGGGTGGAGGCAACACAAGCAGACGTTTTATGTGTACAAGAAATAAAAGCAACAACTGATCAAATCGATGTTGAAAGTTTCAAAAAAATGGGTTATACAACGTACGCATTTCCTGCACAAAAAAAAGGATATAGTGGTGTAGCCATTTTCACAAAAGAAATACCCAAGCACGTAGAATACGGATGTGGAATTGAAAAATATGATTTTGAAGGACGTGTAATTCGAGCAGATTATTCGGATTTCTCAATCATGAACGTCTACATGCCTTCTGGTTCAAGCGGAGAAGATCGACAAATATTCAAATTTGAGTGGATGGATGATTTTTTAACATATGTTAACAAACTAAGAAAAACGATACCAAACCTCATTGTATGTGGTGATTTTAACATCTGCCATCAAGCCATAGATATTCACAATCCAAAGTCGAATGCCAAAACTTCTGGGTTCTTACCTGAAGAGCGCGAATGGATGTGTAAATTGTTCGATTCAGGCTTTATTGATGGATTTAGACATTTCAACAAAAATCCGCATCACTATACTTGGTGGAGCTACCGCGCAGGTTCAAGGGGGAAAAATTTAGGTTGGCGAATTGATTATCATGCTATATCACATGAAATGGAAAGCCGTTTAAAACGATCCGTCATTTTACCAGACGCTATTCATTCCGACCACTGTCCAGTTTTGTTAGAAATTATCACCTAAATAAATTTGTTTCTATACATAATTTGGTATATTGCTATACTAAATAAACAATGTTTATGTGAAGTACTTCGTATAAACAAAAATTCAATTGAATACATTACTAATTTCTCACGATACAATGAAAAAATCGTTACTACCACTTTTGCTTGCAGTACTTGTAATGGGATCATGTTCCAACGACAAGGATGGAAAATCTGAAAATGCTGAAGCATTAATTGAAGCCAAAGGAGGCAAATATTCGGGTGGAATTTTTAAGTACAATGAGTCAGAGTTTCTTAAAAATTTATTTCCGCACAACATAACAGATGCAACATCTTACAGAATTGCATCTCAAGTATATGAAGGTTTATTGAAGTTTACACAAGATTCACTACACCTTACAAATGGTTTAGCAGAAAGCTATTCTGTTGATGAAAGCAAAACCGTTTACACATTCAAATTACGTAAAGGTGTTCTGTTCCACGATAACGCTTGTTTCGCAGATGGCAAAGGTCGTGAGTTAACAGCAGAAGATGTTAAATATTGTTTCAGTTTACTTTGTACGTCTAATCCTCAACAAAATCAAGGATTCAGCATGTTCCAAGGAATATTAAAAGGAGCTGATGAATATTATGAAGCAACTATTGGTGGTAAAAAACCATCATTCGATGTAGCTGGTATAAAAGTAATTGATCCACTTACAATTGAATTTACATTGGTTGAGCCCAACTCAATTTTTATATACAATTTAGCTCGTCCGTTCACATTTGATTTTGCTAAAGAAGCATACGAAAAATATGGTCAAGAAATGCGTGTGAAAGCAGTAGGTACAGGCCCTTTCGTTATCTCTAGTGTTGATGAAGGAACTTCTGTAAACTTATTAAGAAACCCAAATTACTATTTGAAAGATGAAGCAGGTAATCAACTTCCTTATTTGAATGGTATTGCTGTTAAATTCTTAAAAGATCGCAAGATTGAATTAATTGAATTTAAGAAAGGTAATTTCCACATGATGTATCGATTACCAACAGACTTCATTATTGATATTGAAGAACAATCTGTTAAGAAAACAGGCGAATACGGAATGTATGACTTACAGAAAAATCCAGAAATGGCAGTTCACTTCCTTTCTTTTGCGAACCAAGGTAAAATGTTCAACAACGTAAACCTTCGTAAAGCTATTTCTTTTGGTATTGATAGAAAAATGATTTTAGATAAAGTATTGGATGGCGAAGGTGATGCACCAGGCTTCTGGGGTATTACGCCTGTAAACGTTTTCCCTGAATACGATGCTAAATCAATTACAGGTTATACGTTAAATTTAGATTCTGCTAACTACTACTTAAAGAAAGCAGGTTTCAAAAGTGGTGCGGATGTTCCTAAGATTGTTTTAGAATTAAACTCGGATGGTGGTAGAAACGAAGCCGTAGCAAATGAAGTTAAAACGCAATTAAAAAATAACTTAAACATCACAATTGAAATGAATGTAGTAACAACGGCTACATTGATTGACAACATGATTGGTGGTAAGTCAGATTTATTCCGTGTAGGTTGGATTGCAGATTATCCAAGTCCTGAAAACTTCCTTTGGTACTTATATGGTAAAAACGTGCCAGCTAGTCCAGCAAACTCTTCTTATCCAAACATGGCTCGTTACAAAAACACAAAGTTTGACCAATTGTATGAGCAAGGGTTGAAAGCACAATCTACTGAAGAAGCTTATAAATATTTCTTAGCTGCAGAAAAAGTTGCAATGATAGATGCACCAATCGTAGTACTTTGGTACGATGAGGCATACAGATTAATGCAACCAACAGTTAAGAACTTCCCGAATAACGCAATGCAGTACAGAGATTTCACAGGTGTTTATTTAACTCCTGCAAAAGCTGAGGCAAAATAAAACATCGTACATCTTCGTTAAAGAAGATATATATAGTTATTAAAACCCGTAATACTTTCTTATGAAACTATTACGGGTTTTTTCTCATTCAGTACTTACTATTTAGTATAAGCAACAAATTCAATTCCAGTGAACCGATGATGCACGGCGCAACATACGAAGACCTATTAATCAACCTTAGACAATACAAAAAGAAGTATTATCTAAATAGATTGGTACGTGGTTCGTTGATTACGATTGGTTTGGTATCTACTGTTTTTTTAGCTCTAGCTATTACCGAACATTATGGCCGATTCAACAGTGGCGTTCGTCTAGCATTTCTAGTATTATTAGGCTCTAGTGTAGCATATACACTCATTAGTTGGATTTTTACACCCATCATCAAACTCTTACAAATCGATACATCTCTTTCAAACGAAGAAGCATCCGCTCAAATCGGATCCTTTTTCCCTGAAATAAAGGATAAACTAACCAATACGCTGCAATTACAAGCCAATAGTTCGCAAGCCAACAAGGATTTAATACTTGCCAGCATACAGCAGAAAACAAAAGAATTAAATACCTTTACATTTTCAGGCGCGATTGATATATCTGAAAACCGTAGATATGCACGTTATGTTATACCACCTATATTTCTAATTGTCACATTATTAATTGTTATACCAGGTTTATTAACAGAGAGTGCAAACCGTATAATTAAATATAATACAAAATTTGTAATTCCAGCGCCGTTTGAGTTCAATGTATTGAATAAAAACTTATCCGTATACAAAAATCAAGACGTAGAAATTGAGGTCGAATTGGCTGGAGATGAAATTCCGGATCAATGTTATATTTTGATGCATAATCAGCGCTACAAATTGAAGCGTAAAAACAATGGGATTTTCAGTTACGAATTCAAAAATATTCAACGCAATGAAATCTTTAGTTTCGAAGCTGCAGGATTTTTTTCGAACGAATACAAACTGGACGTCGCAGTAAAGCCTGATATTCGTGGCTTGGATATCGTGTTACAATATCCCGCGTATTTGAAAAAACCATCAGAATCTATTAAAAATGGAGGCAATTTAACCGTACCCGAAGGAACGACTGCCACGTGGAACATAGAAACGATTCACACAAACGAGCTTTTAATACAATTTGAAAGCGATCAATCTAAATTTATTAAAGGAGAAAAAGACGACAACTTATTCCGTTTCAAAAAGACCATTCGCAACGACGACAAGTATTCCATCATCAACCAGTCGAACAAAGCAGAATTAACACCCATACAATACAGCCTAAACGTCATCAAAGATCAGTACCCATCCATCTTAGTAGAAGAGTTTCGGGATTCAACTTTGATGGAAGAAATTCAGTTTGGGGGTTCATTATCTGATGATTACGGACTTATTCGCTTGCAATTAGTGTATTCGGTAAAGGCTAGCAACAAGAAAATTGTTAAAAAAGGTGTTAAACCCGTTGGTATTGATGGAGGCAAAGCCAATCAAACATTTTATTTCACATGGCGCCTAGATTCGATTAAAATAAATCCAGGAGAAGAACTTGAATATTACTTGGAAGTATTTGATAACGACGGTGTAAATGGTTCTAAAAGTTCAAAATCGCATCTTTTCACGTGGAAAATACCAAGTAAAGAGGAGTTAGAAGAGGAATTAAAAACGGCCTCAAGTTCAACATCAAATCAATTCCAAGATGTAGCCGAACAAGCAAAGCAGCTTCAAAAGGAGATGCAGCAATTGGAAGAGCGTTTAAAATCTAAAAAACAGCTTTCTTGGCAAGATAAAAAAGCCATGGAAGAAATGCTTCAAAAGAACAAAGCACTTGAAAAAGAGCTTGAACAATTGAAGGAAGATTTGAAAAAACTTCAGGAAAAACAAGACAAGTTTGATCCTGCTTCCCAAGAATTGGCCGAAAAAATGAAGCAATTAGAGAAGTTGATGAACGAATTGCTGGACGAGGAAACGAAGAAAATGATGGCCGAATTGGAGAAATTACTTCAGGAAAACGCCAAAAAAGAAGACATCGACAAGGCATTGAAAGACCTTACCAACAAAGATAAATTCTTAGAGAAAGAAATTGAACGGAATTTAGAGCTGTTTAAACAGATGCAATTCGACCGTCAATTGGAGAATAACATTCAAAAATTAGACGAATTGGCTAAAAAGCAAGAAGATTTAGCTCAAAAAACCGTGGAACAAAAAGCGCTAAAAGAAGAGCTTATTAAAGAGCAAGAGCAGCTAAATAAGGAATTTGACCAACTTCAAGAAGAAATGAAAAATCTTGAAGAAATGAACAAAGAATTAGAGAACAAAAAACCACTTGACGACTTAGAGCAAGAAGAGAAAGAGATTGATCAAGAAATGGAAAAGAGCAGTGAAGAGCTGCAGAACAACCAAAGTAAAAAAGCAGGGTCGTCACAAAAGGGTGCAGCCGATAAAATGAAAAAATTGTCGAGCAAGATGCAGCAGATGCAACAAGAGATGCAGGCCGAACAAGCGACGGAAAACATGAAAGACTTGCGCCAGATTTTAGATAATTTGTTACACGTGTCGTTCGACGAAGAAGCTTTGATGAAAGAATTTCGTAAGGTTAGACAGACAGACCCGCGCTACATATCTTTAGGTCAAGAGCAGTTGAAGTTGAAAGATGATAGCCGCATTATCAAAGACAGTTTGTATGCGCTTGCCAAACGTGTAACACAGATAGAAGCATTTGTGACAAAAGAAGTGGTGGCGATGAACCAACACATGGATGCAGCCGTACAACACATAAAGGACCGTCGTCCCGACCTTGCTGCTTCGGAACAGCAATACGCAATGACATCGATGAACAATCTTGCTTTGATGTTGAATGAAGTATTGAAACAAATGCAGCAAGATATGGCAAATAGCCAACCGAAGATGAGTGGTGCACAGTGCAACAAACCAAAGCCTGGTTCTTCTGGCAAGCCAAAATCAGGTAACATGGGCGAGATGCAGAAACAACTTAGTCAGCGCATTGAGGAATTGAAAAAGAGTGGTGGAACAGGTAAAGGTTATTCGGAAGAATTGGCGAAACTAGCAGCCGAGCAAGAACGCATACGTAAATCATTACAGGAGATGGAGCAAATCATGAAGGAGCAGGGCGCCAATCCAGGCAACGATATGAAGAAGTTGAGTGAGATGATGGAACAGACGGAGCGTGATTTGGTAAACAAAAACATTACCAATGAAACAATCATGCGTCAACGCGAAATTCAAACACGTTTGTTAGAGGCAGAGAAATCTATACGAGAGCGTGAGTGGGATAATACAAGAGAATCGAAAACAGCTGTTCAAAAACCCAACGAATATCCGCCTTCTTTAGAAAAATATCTTAAAGCTAAAGAGAAACAATTAGAATTAATTAAAACAATACCACCATCGTACACCCCTTATTACAAGGAGGAGATAGACGAGTACTTTAAGGTTTTGGATTAATTTTTCAGAAACAAATACAATTAAAAGTTAAAACAATATTTAATAGAACCTAGAGTTATTTTGTTATTAATTATCAATGAAATAACTTGCACTACATTTTAGAAAAGACATGGAATCCTTGCGCATTCAGATACCTTCATTAGTAGAAAACATTCGTATTGTAGAAAGTTTTATAGACAATGTAAAAGATACTTTTAACATTGACGACGACATCTATGGCAACATTATGGTAGCCATTACAGAATCGGTAAACAATGCCATCAGACATGGCAACAACGAAGACAAGAAAAAGAATGTCACCTTAACGGCATCTTGTACGGAGAACGTTTTGGTATTTACGATAGAGGACGAAGGTCCAGGTTTCAATCCAGATACCTTACCAGATCCAACAGCCCCAGAGAATTTAGAAAAGGTAGGTGGCCGAGGAATCTTTTTGATGAAACATTTAGCAGATGAAGTTAAATTTTCTAACGAAGGTCGTAAAGTAGAATTAACGTTCTTTAACAACTAGTCTTGAAAGAAGAATCTATTCACTTCTTTACAGAAGATACTCCATACCAACTAAGACAGCGCACCGAAATACGTGCTTGGTTAAAAAGAATTGCTAAAAAAGAGAAGTATTCAATCTTAGAACTTAATTACATTTTTTGTTCAGATGGATATCTTCTTCAAATGAATAAAGATTTTTTAGATCACGACTACTACACAGACATCATCACCTTCGACAACAGTGAAGTAAAAGGTAAGATAGAAGGAGATGTATTTGTAAGTATTGATCGTGTGAGAGATAATGCCAGACACCAACAAACAAGCTTAAAGGACGAACTACACCGTGTGCTTGCCCATGGTTTACTACACTTAACAGGCTATAAAGATAAATCCAAAACTGAGGCTGAAACAATGCGTAAGAAAGAAGAAAGTTCTTTGTCCTTACGTTCATTCTAAATCAAACACCTTACACCTATGAATCATTCATACACTTATGTAGATTCTTACTGTGTTCTAAAACTATTAAACCCTGATTTTGGTTTTGCTTAAACAAGCGCAAATGTTTCACGTGGAACATACCCGTCTTTGCTCAAACTAATCAAGGTTGACTAATATCGATTAAACTGAATTATCATATCCAATGTGAAATTGGATATGTGCTGAGCAAAATAAAGATATACCAGAATAAAGAGAAGTGTATTCATTGGTTTGAAGACATAGATGTTCCACGTGAAACATCAAATAGAAATAAACGATTAAAGACTGTTTGGGTATTTTGAATGAAGAGCATCTAAGTAGAATAATGGACCGATTGAGAATTGCTTATGTTGTATTAATACAAACGAGTATGAATACTTGCGAGACTATATATGTTTCACGTGGAACATAACTTATGTAAAATAAACAACCTCCTAAACAAAAAAAGGTATTAAACACACCCTTGTGTGAGCACACATCTGTTTCACGTGGAACATACAATACTGCAGGTTATACCATAAGGAAAGCTCTCTATTGTGTTACACCAAATGAAACACAATAAGGGAACATCTAATTCATCCATGTTTCACGTGGAACACGGGTGTAAAAGAAGAATAAATACGTTTCACGTGGAACACATGGAACAAAACAATATAAATACAAATAGGATATGTTTCCTGAATACGATGTTATAGTAGTTGGCGCTGGACATGCAGGCTGTGAAGCTGCTGCTGCTGCTGCCAATATGGGTTCGAAAGTATTGCTTGCAACCATGAACATGCAAACAATAGCCCAAATGAGTTGTAACCCTGCAATGGGTGGTGTGGCTAAAGGACAAATAGTACGTGAAATAGATGCCTTAGGCGGACTCTCAGGCATTGTGTCCGACAAGTCGATGATACAGTTTAGAATGCTGAACCGTTCTAAAGGACCTGCTATGTGGAGCCCTCGGTCACAGAACGACAGACATATGTTTGCTTGGGAATGGCGCATGCAATTAGAAGCGCTACCAAATGTAGATATGTGGCAAGAAATGGTGTCCGGTTTAGTAGTAAAAGACGGCAGAGTATGTGGTGTACGCACAGGCTTGGGAATAGAAATACCATGCAAGACGGTTGTCTTAACCAACGGTACATTCCTAAACGGTATCATCCACATAGGTGAAAAACGTTTGGGTGGTGGTAGAACAGGAGAGAAGGCTGCAACAGGAATAACAGAACAATTGGTAGAGCTGGGTTTTGAAAGTGGCAGAATGAAGACAGGAACACCACCTCGTGTAGATGGAAGAACCTTAAACTATTCGGTAATGGAAGAACAAGAAGGAGATGTAAACCCATCAAAATTCTCTTATTCCAAACAAACTACTTCACTTGTTAAACAACGTTCTTGTCATATAACTTATACAAACTTAGAAGTACACGCAGCTTTAAAAGAAGGCTTCGACCGTTCTCCGATGTTTACAGGAAGAATAAAAGGATTGGGACCGAGGTATTGTCCGTCGGTTGAAGATAAAATTAACCGCTTTGCTGAAAAGGAAAGACATCAGATATTTGTAGAGCCCGAAGGATGGAATACAGTAGAGGTCTATGTAAATGGTTTCTCTACTTCCTTACCTGAAGATGTACAACAAAAAGCAATGCGTAAAATAGCAGGCTTTGAGAACGCTAAAATGTTCCGTCCTGGTTATGCAATCGAATACGATTTCTTCCCACCAACACAATTGAAGTTAAGTCTAGAAACACGATTGGTAAAAAACCTGTTCTTTGCAGGACAAATAAATGGTACTACCGGTTATGAAGAGGCCGCTTGTCAAGGATTAATGGCAGGAATCAACGCACATAAAGCAGCAAAAGAAGAAGAAGCACTTATCTTAAAAAGATCCGAAGCTTATATTGGTGTATTAATCGATGACTTGGTAAACAAAGGTACCGAAGAACCTTATAGGATGTTTACGTCTAGAGCAGAATACCGCATACTCCTAAGACAAGACAATGCCGATTTAAGACTTACTCCTATTGGAAAACAAATAGGCTTAGCATCCGAAGAGCGTTACCAAGACATGTTGGTAAAGAAAGCACAGAGTGAAAAGTTGGTAGAAGAGATAAAGAATACTAAGATTAAACCTGAAACAGCGAATCCTATATTGGAAGAAAACGGATCTGCACCAATACGCGAGAAGGTTATCCTATACAACTTGCTTAAAAGACCCAATATGGAAATCAATCTATTTGCAGACAAGATAGAAGAAATTAAAACACTTATTGAACCCTATACACAGGAAGAAGTTGAGCAAGCAATCATCGAAGTAAAGTATCGAGATTACATTGATAAGGAAGAACAGATGGCTCAGAAAATGACGCAACTGGAGAACATGGTTCTGAATCCAGACTTCGATTATAAAAAAATACAAGCTTTGTCAATGGAAGCTAGGGAAAAACTAAGCCGACTAAAACCTACAACCTTGGGACAAGCATCTAGAATCAGTGGAGTTAATCCATCTGATATTTCAATATTAATGATTTACATGGGTAGATAATTATGGCGCAACACATAACAAACTGTAACTACTGCAACTGCGATGATTTAAATTCAATACTAAAAGTAGAAGATTTAAGCATTACAAAAGAACCGTTTGAATTATTGGAATGCTTTTGCTGTGGTCTTATTCATACAAACCCACAACCACTGATAAATGAAATAGGGAAGTATTATAAATCGGAAGATTATGTTTCGCATACTGATTCTAAAAAAGGAATCATCAATGGCTTATACCATTATGCACGAAAAGTCACACTAGACAATAAACTTTCAATCATTTCTAGATATCATAAAGGAACATCTTTATTAGACATCGGTTGTGGTACAGGGTATTTTGCCCAACACATGAAAAAGAAGGGTTACAATGTATCGGTAATGGAACCCGATACGAATGCTGCAGCACAGGCAACAGAGAAACTAAAAGTAAATCCATTTAAAACATTGGATGAAATTACCGGCAAATATAAAGTCATAACCATGTGGCATGTGTTTGAACATGTACACGACATCAACGCAACATTTACCAAATTAGAAAATTTGTTAGATAAGGATGGAGTATTGATTATTGCAGTGCCAAATCCAGAATCACCGGATGCAGTTATGTATAAAGAATATTGGGCAGCTTATGATGTACCAAGACATTTATATCATTACAAAAAATCTGTCATCAAACAAATTGCAAATAGATACGATCTAAAAGTAAATGCAATTTTACCCATGAAGTTTGATAGTTACTACATCAGCATGCTCAGCGAAAAATATAAAAAAGGTAATATTGTGAAAGCATTTTGGAATGGATTTGTATCAAATCTAAAAGCTGGTAAAACAAACACATCAAGTTTAATCTATATTATAGAAAGAAAATAATGATACGCTTATTTATTCTACTTTTTTCAAGCATACTTTTTATAAACTGTGCCAACATCGTGCCACCAACAGGCGGGCCAAGAGATACAGAAGAACCTAAAGTTTTATCAGAGTACCCTCAAAATGGAGCAACAAATTATAAAGAAAATTATTTAACCGTAACTTTTGACGAACAAATCGTTGACAATCAACTCAGTTCAAAAGTAATGGTGAGCCCAAATATTGAAGGAAACTATACAGTTAAAATTAAAAAAAATACCTTAAAGTTAATTTGGTCAGATACTTTAAAACAAAATACAACATATACATTGAATTTAGCCGATGGAATAAAAGATAATACTGAAAGTAATACCATCCAAAATTACAGCGTAACATTTTCTACTGGTAAGGATATTGATTCTAATAAAATTCAAGGAAGCATTAAAAATGTACCAGGAAAAACAAACAATTCGAATGTAAAATTATTGTTGTTTGAAAAAACAGATTCAATTCAAAAATTAATAAAAGCAAGACCTGAATACATCAGCAATTTGGCAAATGATAGTGGGAATGTTCAAATCAATTTTGTGAAGAAAAATATCTATACGGCAATTGCAATAGATGATTATAATAAAAACAATCAATGGGATATCATGGAACCCATCGATTTACAAGAATTAGAAATTAAAAATATCGTGAAACATTCCTTTAACATACAAAACACAATATTAGACACTGGAAAAGTAATTTTGATGAATTCTGTCGATAAAACATTTAATATACTGTTTAGTAAAGGATTACAAAAAATAGAGATAAAAGACGAGAACGGGGTATATGTCAGCAATAAACTTTCGGAGCGCAAATATTCGATTGAGAACGAATACAAATTAAGTGATAGTACTAAAGTACAAATATCATATGTGGATTCATTGGGTATAAGAAGTAGATATATAAAAACAATAAAATTTAAAACTATTGATATTCAAAAAGATAAAGACTCAATAATCAACATTTCAATTGTTAACAAGAAAAAAGTTTTAAAACCAAAACTTGATTCAATACAATTTAAAACAGATCACATTATTGATTCTGTAAATGCAGAAATTATAGCTCCAAAAAACGTAACATACAGAATAATAAATAATTATAATAATTTTACAATAATTTTTACAGGACAAAAAGAAAATGATAGTATAGAGATTTTAATTCCATATAGAAGTATGCATTCAGTATATGCGGAGTATAATAAAACATTTTCTGCAAAACTAAGCACAGGCCTCGAAAAAGAATATGGCAATATTCAATTCGAAATAAAAACAGAAATTAAAAACTATACAACCTATATAAAAAATTCATCAAATGAAATTGTTTATACTTCTAAAAATCAAACAATAAACACAATAAAAAATCTAGAAGCAGGTTCCTACAAACTATTTGTACATGTAGATACAAACTACGATGGATATTGGAATGCTGCAGATCCTATCAACAATATACCAGCCGAACCAATTTATTATTTTAAAGAAGATCTAATTATACGAGCAAACTGGGATATAGAAGATATACAAATGATATTTTAAACAGAGTTTATTAACAAACTGTAGATAAGCATATAAACTACAATTTTAAAAATAAATTATCCATATATACCCTGTTAATAAGCCTATAATTAATCACAAAGTATGGTATTGTGTCGTGTGGCAAAAACTTGAAACGTGCATAAAATAGAAAATAAAAAGTAAGTGTGAATAGATGTTAATATAGGGTATGGTAATGAACAAGAAGTTCTATGTTGATATCCTTGTATATATGTAATTAAATACTTTTTATAGTTGTTATTTAAATTATAAAAATCTAATTACCTTATACTTATTATGTGAATATACTGTTATTAATGTGTAAATCTATTAAGTTTAATGTTAACTAGATATAATCAAGTGTGAATTAGAAAACTTATAAACGAATCCACAGCCTTAATAATAAAGACTAAATTTATTTAAATAAATATTTTATAAAAATTATAATAGAGATAAATGAAATATAAAATAAGCCTTCTCATTTTAAGTATTTGTTTTTCTCTAAATGTTTTTTCTCAGACCGACTATTTTATGTTGGGCAGAGAATATTACAATAATGGGGATTATGAAAAAGCTGCCGCCACTTTTTCGGAAGTTATTAAAAAAGAGGAAAACTTGCCGAAGGTCTATGATATGTATTTGGCAACCTTGTATAAGTTGAAAAATTACAGCGAAGCTGAAAAAATCATTAAAAAAATGATAAAATTAACGGCACCCGAAAATTATACTGCACAGTTAGATTATTGTTTTTTTTATGTTCAGCAAGGATTAACCGAAAAAGCCGATAAGGAGTTTAATGCATTTGTTTCCAGTATCCAGAAGAATTCCACAGCTGTCGATATATCGGGTGCATATCTTATGAAACAAGGTGCCTATACCTGGGCAAAACAATTGTATTTGCAGTCTAGAAAAAATTTCGACCGCTACGCATATTGTTTTCAGCTTTCAACAATTTATAACAGGCTTGGGCAAACTGAGAATATGTTGGACGAATTATTGAATTATTTAAGTGTGCATCCAGATGAGTTAGAAAATATTCAAAATACGTTTCAAAATGAATTGGAAACCGACGAGCAATTTGCCGCTTTTGAAACCAAGATATATGAGCGTATTAATAAAGAACCAAATCAAATAATTTACAATCAGCTTTTGATGTGGTTGAATATTCAGCGCAAAAATTTTTCGAAAGCATTTGTTCAAGCCAAAGCCATTGATAAACGAAATCGAGAAACGGGTACGCAGGTAATGGAGGTTGGAAATATTGCGTTAGAAAATAAAGATTACGATGCTGCCGTATTGTGTTATCAATATATTGTGGATAGTTATAAAGACAGCTATCAATACAGTCTTGCAAAACGCTTGTTGATACAAACCCGTGAAGAACAAATTAAAAATACATATCCGGTTGATAAGCAGAAAATAATTGGACTGATCAACGATTACAATCAGTTGTTAAAAGAAAACGGTCGCACTGCGTATACCTTAGAGAGTTTGCGGAATATGGCTTTGTTGAATGCTTTTTATTTAGACAAAAAGGATACGGCCATTGTTATTTTGGAATCCTTGATACAAAATCCGTATACCGAAAACCGCTTACGCGGTAAAGCTAAAATTGATTTGGGCGATATTTATTTGCTAATTGGTGAACCATGGGAATCCACATTATTGTACTCGCAGGTTGAAAAAGATTTTAAAGAAGATGTGTTGGGCCATGAAGCAAAATTGCGAAATGCAAAATTGTATTATTATAAAGGAGAATTTGTATTGGCGCAAGAACAGCTGGATGTATTGAAGTTGGCAACTACCCGTGAAATTTCAAATGACGCCATACAGCTGAGTGTGTTTATTACCGAGAATTCGGGATTGGATTCGAATACCAATGCCTTGCGGGATTACAGTGCGATTGAATTATTGATTTTCCAACGAAAGTACGACGAAGCATTAGCAGCATCCAATCTGTTGTTGATGGCATACCCACACCATGAGTTAACCGACGATGTATATTGGTTGCGTGCAGGTAACTTCAGAACGATTGGGGATCCGACGAAAGCATTGTCAGAATTGAATAAAATATCGACCGGCTTTGCTGATGATTTATTGGGCGACGATGCTTTGTTTACTACAGCACAGATTTATCAATATGATTTGAAAGACAGCGCAAAGGCAATGGAAACCTACCAGGCGTTTTTAATTAAGTACACCAACAGTGTATATGTGGTGGAAACACGGAAGCAATTTAGAACGCTACGCGGAGATAAAATCTAGGGGAGGCCTAAGGCGGAATGCTTAAAGTCCAATGCGGGTATCCGCTGAGACGTATTCGAATAATTGAAAAGTTTCCGGGTTATCCACATATTTTATGAACAACTGGTAATAAATAGAAAGCATGAAAAAGATAAGCTTGATAGTCAGTTTAAGTTTTACGTTATTTTTTTCACAGGCTTTTGTCTTAAGGAGTGTTTTGTCGGATCCGAAGGAGATACAACCTGCACAAAAAATGGAAGTAGCACATTTTAAAAATCTGTATAAAATTAACGACAGTCTCTATCGCTCCGAACAGCCCACTAAATCAGGTATGAAGGAGCTTGAAACCCTAGGCATAATAACGGTATTGAATTTTAGAAATCACCACAACGATAAAGACGAGGTTTGCAAAACCAATTTAATTGTTGAGCGCATTATACTGAACACAAACAAAATTTCCTATGCCGATATTGTTCAATCCTTAAAAATCATTCAACATTCAAAAAAACCAATCTTGATTCATTGCCTGCACGGCTCCGACCGCACGGGTTGTATGATTGCTGCCTACCGAATGGTGTTTAACAACTATACAAAAGAACAAGCTATTGCCGAACTGATCGATCCAAAATTTGGCTATCACCAAACCTGGTTTCCCAATATTATTGAGTTGTTAAATGGGTTGGATGTTGAATGGATGAAAAAGGAATTGAACTAAAAAAGGTTTTTTGCCCCGGGATATCCACATATTTTATAAACAAATGGTGATAACGTAATCACATACTGATGAATAAAATAACAAACTCTTTTTGGTTAGGTATGTTGTCGGCATTGTTTTTTACCGCGCTAAGCATTGCCGCCATTGTAACACAAGAAATCACGATTTTTTATGTGATCTATGTTTTTTGGTGGGACGAACTTATTAAAGTTATTTTTGAAGCTTCGAAATTAATATTTAATAGAGGGCAAATAGAGGATGTGTTTTCATTTAAAACAATGGTTGGTGCACGCATGTTTATGTTGTTCATTTACTTTGTATTTATAGTTCTTTGTTTTGGCTTGATAATAGATTGGAATTTTAAAGAACAAATAAGTAAAAACTTTGATGTATTTCTTTTTCAAAATATCTTTTTTAACCTATCCTTGATTACGTTTATAGGTCGTGAAGTTTATGTGTATGCAAACACCTATACTTCAAAAGTTGAAGCAGGAAATGTTTTTTCGAGAGGAGCTATGACATTACACCTATCGATTATATTGGGTTTGTTATTATGGGCAGTCTCCACAAATAAAATAGGATCTTTTATGCCTGAAGCATTTTTCAAATACAGCTACATAGCTGCGGTTGTTCCTTTTTTCATCATCAAATTTATTTTTGATTGGTGGGAGTTGAAGAGCAAATAGAATGTATTAACTTATTGAAAAATTTATGAAACACCATCTTTTGGCATTGTTATTATTAACAGGAATTAGCACAAATGTTTTTAGTCAGTTTGATAGCGGAAAAGCCGACTCAATTTTTAAGCACTATTTTAATGACAGTGTTTTTATGGGAAATGTATTACTCGCTAAAGATGGTAAAATAGTTTACATCAATTCATTTGGTTATTCTGATACGGAAAAGAAAACACCACACACAAAGAACTCAATTTTTTATCTTGCCTCACTTGCCAAACCCATAACAGCATCAGCAATTTTTATGTTGGAAAAACAATCGAAACTCAACACCAACGACGACATACAGAAATACATACCGACTTTTCCTACCTATGGCATTACAATTAAGCAACTACTTGCACACACATCGGGTTTTGGTGATGCGGTTAAACTTATTAAAGCATACGGCGATTCAACGAAGTCAAATACAAATGCCGATATTTTATCCATTGTTGTTAATCGAAAACCAAAACTAACTAATAAACCAGGTACTGTGTGGGAATATTCGGATATCAATTATATACTTCTTGCTTGTTTGATTGAAAAAATAAGTGGTGAAAAATATGAACAGTATGTTCAACATAATTTTTTAAATAAATCAAATTCGAACTTAAAATTACATTCAATCGATCCAGCATATTCGCAGCAGTTTTCTTGTGTTGGTCGCTATACCTTAGTCGATAGCACACTGCAGAAATCAAATGAACTTGTATCAAATAATTACGTCAAACTTATATCCAATTGTTATGGCGATGGTGGATATTATGGTACCATAAGAGATCTTTACAATTGGTCTGAATCTATAGATGGATTAACAGCTCAATTTAATCCCGCTACTTTTAATGATAGTAGCTATGTTAAAACTTCATGGGGCAGCAACGTGGCTTATGGCTGGGATACAGACATTAACTCTGCTATGGGTATCAATGGAAATAAAGGTGCACAATTTCAGGGAAACATGGGTGTAATTTTTAAATTTCCTGAAACAGGTATTACAATGATTGTACTTTCAAATATCGAAACCGATGAATTTTGGATAATTGGTGCCAAGGTTTTTGAATGTTTGAAATAGGAGCGTGATTTTGGTTGAGAATAAATATTGGGATAGAGCAAATGCATATATTTAATTGAACCCATTAACCATTGTTAACTAATACATTCAACCTTTATTTTTTAGAATAAAGAACCGTTCTTTGTGCATCAGCTAATTTTTTTAATGCATGAAATACAATCCAAAAATTCACAATCGCAGATCGATGCGATTGAAGGGCTACGACTATTCGCAAGAAGGAGCCTATTTTATTACCAACTCTTGTAAGAATAGGGCATGACTATTTGGTGAAATAATAAACGGTGAAATGAAATGCAAATGGAATTGCTGCATATAACGAATGGTTGAAAACGACAGAAATCCGTTCGAATGTGGAATTGGATGTGTTTGTAATCATGCTAAACCATATTTATGGAATACTCATTATTAACAATCAAATGCATGATAATGGTAGGGGCGTATTGCATACGCCCTGTTTGATAATGAACGGAATGTATACGTCTGTAACGAATGCAAATATTGTGCATACGCCGAATTTGCGATACGAAAATTTAAATACGTGCACCAACAATCAGGGCGTATGCAATACGCCCCTACGTTCGAACGGTTTGCAAACCAAAAATTTTGACATGCCCCTACGTTCGCCGTCGAATACGGTTGGGTCAATTGTTCGGGGATATAAATCGGCGGTTACAAAACAAATGAATGTGTTGGGTTTGGGTAATTACAAATAATCATCACAAATATGGCAACGTAATTTTCACGACCACATTATTCGCGATGAAAAAGCATATCAAACCATTTCAGATTATATTGTAAATAATCCGGGAAAATGGGGGGATGATATATTTTATAGGGATGTTTAAATTCGTCCATTAGCCAACAGGGCGTATGCAATACGCCCCTACGCTCGAACGGTTTGCATACGCATGATTTGAAAATACGTGGATTCGATGTAAAAATGCACGGTGATTTGATTATGCTAAACCACATTTATGGAATACTCATTATTAACAATCAAATGCATGATAATGGTAGGGGCGTATTGCATACGCTCTGTTTGATAATGAACGGGCGTGATGTGGACCTACACATTTCGCTCCTACACACAATCAATAAATAATACGTAAATTACCAACAATACGATTTCTGTTACGCAATCCATTTTCGCTATGCACCTAACCACCGAGCAGCTCGCCATCATTAATTCCATCGGAGATATTAAAATCAATGCCGTTGCTGGTTCGGGAAAAACAACAACCATAATTGAATACGCCAAAGCACGTCCGGCGACAAGCAAAATTTTGTATTTGGCATTTAATAAATCGGTAAAGTTGGAAGCACAGAAAAAATTTGCCGATCGAGGTTTGCACAATGTAAAAGTTGAAACCGCTCATTCGCTCGCGTACCGCGAGATTGTATTTCGATACAATTACCGCGTAAAAGCAAACGGATATAAGACACATGAGATTGTAGATATTTTGGGTTTGCAAAACACGGGCGACAAACATGTTGAATACATTGCAGCCAATCACATCAATAAATTTGTAGCCTACTTTTGCAACAGCGACAAACAGAAGGTGCAAGATTTGAATTATCGCGACGTGGTTTTTGATCAAGAGGCAAAAGCATTTGTATCGTCTGCGTACGCATACATAGAAAAACAGACGCGACAGTTTTTAGCAAAGATGGATAAAGGTGAAATTGAAATCACCCACGATTTTTATTTGAAGAAATTTCAATTGTCGAATCCACGTTTGTATTTCGATTACATTTTATTTGATGAAGGGCAGGATGCATCGCCTGCCATGTTGGATGTTTTTTTCAAACAGATTGCCACCAAAGTAATTGTGGGCGATACGCATCAGCAAATTTATGGGTGGCGCTTTGCGGTAAACTCGTTGGAGAAAGCAAATTTCAAAACGCACAATTTATCGTCGAGTTTTCGCTTTAGTGCAGACATTGCTAAACTTGCTGTAGATGTATTGAAATGGAAAAACTTTGTTGGCGAAGAACAGCAGTTTTCGATTGAAGGAAAAGGCACGGGTAAAGAGAGTAAAGTAAAAGCCATCATAGCGCGCACCAATTTGGGATTGTTGTTAAAGGCAATCGAATTTGTAATCGAAAAGAAAAACGTCAAACATATTTATTTTGAAGGAAACATCCATTCATACACCTATGCTGACGAAGGCACGTCGCTGTATGATGTGTTGAATTTGTATAATCGCAAACCAGCACTGATTCGCGACAAGCTGATTGCGCAAATGAAAAGCATTGAAGAGTTGGAAGAATATGTTGAAAAAACAGAAGACGTACAACTTAAAATGATGATTGAAATTGTGGAGGAATATGGAAATGAAATTCCGGGGATTCTAAATCAGATTAAAGACAAACATGTTGGTAACGACGAAAAACATAAAGCGGAAATGATTTTTTCGACCGTTCACCGTTGCAAAGGAATGGAATACGATTCGATACAAATTGTAAATGATTTTATCACACAAGATAAAATTGAGAAACAAACCAAAGGTACCCGCACCGACGATGAAATAAATGTTGCCAAACTGAATGAAGAAATCAACTTGCTGTATGTTGCGGTAACGCGTACAAAAAATCTCATTCATATTCCAGAAACATTGTTGCCGAAAAATTTTACTACTTCTTCTCAGATACAGGTGCTACGTGTGTATGCTGAAGAGGAAGAGGAGCGGAGAGCAGTGCAATCAAATTCAAAATCTAAAAATAGAAATCAAACCACAAGCTACGGTGTTCCAAAAGAGAAGGCGTATTCGGTTGAAGAAGTTCGAGATAAAAACAAAGATGCGTACAAACCTTGGACGCATGCCTTGGATCAGGAATTGGCAAAAATGTATCTGCAAGGAATCAGCTTAGGTGATATGGCCAAACACTTTGACCGCACGCGCGGAGCAATTGGCTCACGGATTAAAAAACTGGAGCTGGAGTATATTTATAGATAGTAACTAAAAACCGATGGCATCGGTGTAGAAGCTATCTTATTTTTAGGTATTTAAACGAGTACAAATTCGAAAATCTCGAATTTGTAAAAATGTATATTATATTATGTATCTATATAAAATTTGTGCATATTGTATATTATAATATGCACAATTATGTTCCCCAACAATATAAAAATAAAGGACGTTAAACAGGAAATTGGTCTTCTTGTAAAGAGTTTTCGAAAGAACGGTAAAATTACTCAACAAGAACTGGCGGAGAAACTGGATGTATCTCGATTAACGATTCAAAATTTAGAGTCGGGAAAAAATTTCACCATCGACACTTTACTAAAGGTGTTACAACATTTCGACCAGTTGGATGCTATAAATAGCCTATTGATAGACAAACGAACAGAACAAGAAAATTCAACATCATTGTATTGAGATATGTCTAAAAATAACATCATAAACCTTTTTTGTTTCGGACAAGAAATTGGGCGATTGGGTTTTGATGAAAATCAAAATAAGTCTTTCTTTCAGTATAGTCCTGAATTTTTAAAAGACACAAATTTTTTAAATTTATTTCCCGAAACAGGAATTATAAAACGTATCAATCAAACGCAAGTTTTTAGTACGTTTAATAATGAAACATTCAGAGGTTTACCACCTATGATTGCAGATTCGTTGCCAGATATTTTTGGTAACATCATTTTCAAAAAGTGGTTGGAATCTACGAATAAAAATTTTAATCAGATTTCTGTATTGGAGCAATTGGCTTACATAGCAGATAGAGGCATGGGTGCTCTGGAATATAAACCCAGCAAAGAAATTCCTATTTCAACAACAATCAATCTTACAGAAATAATCGAGGTGTTAAAAGATGTGCTTTCAACAAAAGAAAATGTAACTGCTCCACAAATGCAATTGGAAGCCTTATTAACAATATTCAAAATAGGAACTTCTGCAGGTGGGGCACGACCAAAGATTTTAATTTCAGAAAATAGCGAAACAGGTGAAATTATTCTAGGCGACTTAAATCATTCGGCAGCATTTACTCACTACTTAGTTAAGTTAACTATCGATGATGATACATTGGGTTATAGTAGAGAGGTAATTGAATATTGTTATTATCAAACGGCCATACAGCTTGGTATTACAATGATGCCGTCTAAATTAATTGACCAAAAACATTTTGCTACACAACGATTTGACAGGCAAAACGGAATTAAAAAACATGTTCTAACAGCAACAGGTTTAACGGGCTGGGATTTTAAAAGTGCAAAAGAATCTAGCTATGAAAATTTATTTGACTTAGCGCTATTTTTAAAAATTCCGCATAAAGAAATAGAAGAGTTATTTAGAAGAATGGTTTTCAACATCATTTTTTGTAATACCGACGATCATTTAAAAAATCACACATTTATCTATGATGAAAAAAATGACACATGGAACATTTCGCCTGCATATGATTTAACTTATTCGCTTAATCCATTCATAAATTATAAACGAATAAGTAGAGCATTATCCATCAATAATAAACGCGTGGATATTAACTTAAGCGATGTGTTAAAAATTGCTGAAACATATACGATAAAAAATGCACGCAATAATGTTTTAGAAATTCAAGACGGCATAGCTTTTTGGATGGGAAAAGCACAAGTATTAGAAATACCAACGCACATAATCGAAAGTATAAAAAAGGATTTCAACATGTTGGTAAAATGAAAAACAGTATCGAAGCATATCATAGAATAAGAAGCGTTCCATATAAAATTATTGATGTAGACTATTCACTTGAAAACGCATATGCGTTGATAGCTTCCAAAGGAGCTTCTTGCACGCCCAAGCACATTGCACTGTTTGATATTTTTACTACTATGGGAATTGAAACTCGTTTGTGTGTACACGAATTTGAATGGTTGGATTTTGGTTTGAAATTTCCGACACCGCTTGCTGATTTATTACACTTGTTCTCGGCTGACTATCATACAAACCTAGAAATTAAGCTTGGAACAACTTGGATTTTGGTGGACGCAACTTGGGATGATGCCTTAATTGATGCCGGCTTACCTGGCACAAAAATTTGGAATGGAATAGAAGCAACAATCAACGCAGTGCATTCGAAGAAGGTGTATAGATTCAATACAATTGAAGAAAGAAAACAATTTTTATTGAAGAACAAAAAAGAACATAAAGATATTGAGAAAGAAGTTGAATGTATTCAAGCACTTAATGATTATTTTGAAACGTTGAGCAAATAATAGAAATCAAACAACAGATGCCATCCCTACCAGCGATTGCATGGTAAGTTAAGATTACGCAAAAAGTACTTTACTTTAAATCTACCGTCTTGCCATTTTTATACACGACTGAAACAAGTCCTAATGTTTCCTTATAATACATTCGACTTATAGAGTCCCTACTATTTGTAAATTCTTTCATACTCAAACCCGTGTATAAATTGTTATTGATAGTTTTAGAAATATTGATGCTATCAAATTGAAAGAAGTAATTTTGATTCAAGTTATAAGAATAACCACTGCTGTTTTTATCTGTTATAATTAATAAGCTAAATGAAATAGAATCCGAATCGCTTTCTGTAAATCCATTCATCATTATATGTTCACTTGGGCAATTGCAGTTTTTGCTAAATAAATTTGAAAAGGCCATACAGGAATTTCTAGGCACTTCTTCATAATTGAATATGCTGACATAAAATTTTGTGGTGTCTGTCTGGCTATTTATAAAATCGATAATTGAATCATTTTTAAACGTGATTAATTGTTGATTTTGGGCACTGATTACGGGAAGGCCTCCATCGCAATTGCACTTGCAAGAAACGGAAACAAATGCAATCGATAAAAAAAGAAAAAAGTATAGTTTCATGTGTTTAAAAATTTTGAAATACTTTGATTTTATAAATCAAAAATACAAATAAGATTTATAAATTAAGCAAAACAGTATGTTATTAAATAATGAATAGGATAAAAAGGTGTTTCTTTAAAAGTAAACGTATTGCATCGATGCCTTTACTAAAAGTGAAGGCATCAATTGTTAAGAGATAATATATTTTTAATAGGGCTGGTTAATTTTTTCCAAGGGAATAATCTCATCACTATAATCGCTTTCGATAAAACTGATTGGCGGGTTTGGAAATTGAATAATATCCTTCATTGTTAATGCCCAGGGTTTCCAATAGTTTGCCAACACTTGTCCATACATGTTGTCTTCCCAAATATCATACAAGGGCATGTTTGGTTTTGCAACTAGGGGTAAGGATTCTATTGTTACCTTTTCATCTTCTACCGAAACATCGTACGATGCATAGCTTTTTAACAAATAGTTGGCGTAGATAAATTTGGCACACAATTCTTCAAACTGTATTGGATGCAATACTTGATTGCCAATACGCGTTGTAAGTTCATCGAATTTTTTTCCGATTTCGCCGTTGTCTTGCAGACACGCAACAATACCAAAATCATTCATGCCCAAGGAGAAATTCAAATTGTTGGTTTCATCTTTATAATTAAAAAGGTCTTTCGAATAATTGACTTTGAATACACGAATGCTCCACGGTTTTAAACCGTTAAATTTCATTGGCACAACCAAAGATTGCAACATCCAATGTAATTTTTCAAAACGTGCTTTTAAAAAAGGTGATAATGTAAGGGTATCGTTTTCTGTAGCCAATTGTGTTTGAGCAATGCGTAAGTCTTCGAACAACACACCCAACATCAATTTTGCCATCCACTGAAATAAACGTTCCTCCGGAATTTTAACGACTTCGTCGTAACCAGCACAAAAGGCTTTTTCAATTTCTGTTTCCAAGGGGTTTAATGCGTTTTCAATAATTTCTTTCGAAAACGGCAGCTTCAAATTTTTATAAGGAACACGTTTTCCTTCATCCAACATTTTAAAAGCTTGATCAATCAGATTGTAGCGCTTCATCACCCATTCTGGAAAAATAGATACCGACTCTGCGTCTGCATCTAAAGGTTTACCAGTTAGAAAACACGTTTGCATGCCAAAATGCAAGGTATCGAAAGGATTGTATAGTTGAATAGTCATATTCAAAATTAATACTATATAAAGGGAATTCCTAAATGGTAGGGGCGTATTGCATACGCCCTGTTTGATAATGGCAATGCGTCCCCAATTCGTAAAAATGTTACTGCATATTCCAATTTGTTATTGGCAAAACGCCCCCATTCGTAAACATCTTATTGTAAAAACGCTGTTAAATAAAAGTTGAATTGATTAGAATGCTTACTGCATGTGTCTAATTAAGATAAGGGTATTAACTATCTAGGGGCATATGCAATATGCCCCTACGAATTACCTTTTGTTTTATTTAATGGGCGTATGCAATACGCCCCTACCTATCCTACGGTATAATAATTTTATGACAGAGGCAACCCTTTTAATGTATATCCGGTCTACTTATTAAAATCATTCATATATTTTCAAAAAGCTACTTTTATGAAATACAACAAACCTATTTTATTGCTGCTATTTTTACTTTCAACAAGTTATGTGCAGGCACAATTAATTGTTACAAAATCAATCACACAATCAACGTGTAATAATAATGACGCATCCGTTTCCGTTTCTGTTACAGGAGGTACAGCGCCTTATCTGTATGAATGGAGAATAGAAAACAGTACGGGACAATTAATCAGTACAAGTGCGTCGGTTTCTAATTTGGCACCGAATTTATATTCTATAAAAGTTACCGATGCGAATAATGATTTTCAAATTGATTCTATTGTTGTGAATAATGGTATTTTGGGTTATGTATCCACAACATCACCTGCTGTGTGTCCGCAGTTGAATGGAGTTGTGGAAGCATATGTACAGGGAGGTGTAGCGCCTTATAGCTATGCATGGTCGAATGGAGCAACCACAAAATCTGTAAATAATTTGGCTGGCGGTACATTGATGCAAGTAGAAATAAGAGATGCAAATGGCTGTTCAGCACATAACTATTTTAGCACGAATTCTAGTGGTGCATTAATTTCTACAACACTTTTTGAAACAACGGTTGGTTCAACATCAACCATTCAATCTAATTATACGACCACTCCAGAAGAATGTCCTCTTACTAATGGCAGCATTTCACTTTCTGCAAGTAATGGGGTAGCACCTTATACCTACATATGGAATACAAGTCCTGTAAAAAGTGGCCCAAGCATTACAGGACTTACAAATGGATATTATACGGCGGTTATTATTGATGCCATTGGTTGTAGGAAAATAACAGACGTTTTTGTAAATAAACATGCAGGAGCCTTAGATGTTACAGCAATTAAAACAAATGATTATTGTTCGAAGAAACAAGGCACAGCCGATTTGACAATTACTGGAGGTGTGCCGCCTTATAGTGTAACATGGTCAGATGGATCTGTAGCACTTTCACGCACCGACCTTGAATATGGTATTTACAATGTAGCAGTAAGCGATCAAAATAATTGTGTATTCAATTTACAAGTTTTTATTGATGATGATTCCCCAATACTTTCATGGGTTAGCATAACAGAAACCGATTGCGACAATACCAGTGGTACCGCTCAAGTGAATGCTTCAAATGGTACAGCTCCTTATACCTATAAATGGAACACTGCAGCTACCAATGCTTCTATCACGAGCCTATCAATGGGCTATTACAGTGTATTGGTTACAGATGCTGCTGGTTGTAAATCTACTACCTGGGATTTTGTACCCATTAAAAATAGTTGTTATGCAGCGATTTCTGGAAAGGTATTTCAAGATAATAATGGCAATTGCATTCAAGAGGCAGGCGAGTTGCCAATTTTAAATCAATGGGTTAATGTACGTGCTGCTTCTACGACAAATTATTTTTTCGATCAGTATATTGCTACTAATTATACGGGACAATATACAATGCGTTATGTATTGCCAGATCAATACACGATTAAAAATAATGGCTTGTTTGAAGCACGGACAGTCGCTTGTCCAGCAACTGGCAACTATAACCTAACAATTCCAACATCAGGAATTAATTATGCAAATAAAGATTTTGCCATGGTGCCAAGTTCGATATTTGAAGATATTAGTCTTTATGGAAATTATTGCAACATGTTTTCGCCACCGCGACCAGGCTTTAATTATAGTTATTCCATTCCATTCAAAAACAATGGCACCTTGCCCTCCGATGGATTTATTGAAGTGGTTTATGGAAATTTGGAATCCTTTGTATCTTCTTCACCGGCAGCTGATTTTTATGACCCAACAACAAAAACGCTGCGATTTAATTATTCAAGTTTGATGCTTGGAGAAAGTCGTAACATCGACTTAACGTATAATCTTCCTCCAACAACCTTACTTGGTTCAACGTACAACC
>JAYTLG010000333.1:0-3276 GCA_043729555.1 Cytophaga sp. | reverse complement strand
CGGACAAATTGGTTTGCCTGTGTATGCCTGTGCAGATGGTTACGTATCGCGTTTGCGTATATCAACCGATGGCTATGGCAATACGCTCTACATCACGCACCCAAACGGTTTGGTTACGGTGTATGCACACTTAGATAAATTTAGCGATAAGATTCACGCATACGCATTGGAACAATTGTATGTACTTGAACAAACGGATATTGATATCGTAATTCCACCGACAGCATTGCCTGTTAAACAACGTGAAATTGTTGCAAAGTCTGGTAATACAGGCGGTAGTGGCGGTCCACATTTGCATTTTGAAATACGCGACGCACGCGAACATGTTTTGAATCCTGCCTTGTTTGGGTTTACAGAAATCGTAGACAACATCAAACCTTCATTCGATAAAGTTGCCATCCGCACCATGGATGGAGAAAGTCGCGTAAACGATGAACTTGGTCGTGCCGAATTTCCGGTACAATTGCTAAGCGCTGGAAAATATTCCATCTCGCAGCCCATTACAGCAAAGGGTTTGATTGGTATAGAAATTAAAGTTCATGATAAAATGAACGAAACACATAATGTTTATGGCATCAATTGTATTGAACTAAAAGTAGATGGCAAAGAGGTATTTTATCACAATCTTGAATCGTATGCATTTAACGAAAGTCGCTACATCAATGTACACATCGATTATGAAACCTATGTATTAAAAAAACAATACTTCCAACGTTGTTATGTAGCCGATGGCAATAACTTGAGTTTTTATTTAATGAATCCCTTGCACGGAAAAATTTCAATCACGGATTCAGAATCGCATAAAGTTGACATGCGCATTTACGATTCAAACGGAAACTATTCGTCTCTATCCTTTACTATTAAAGGGAAACAAGAGCAAGCAGAAAAAATCATTAAAACGACAACACCTGTACCCGACTTTAAAATATTCGAAAACATTTTAAAAATAACAGGTTCTGCCAATACAAAAGACGCTGCAACCTTATACGTTAAAAAGAAAACCACGCAGCTTCTTCCAGCCTACTACATCAATCAATCGCCGGTGTATGTACATGATTTGCGTAAGGGTTTACCCGATTCATCACTAGCAGGTACATACAAGGCTGTCTATGATTTTGTGGAGATGATACCACCGGGTAAACGTAAAGTTGTTGTTGATAACTTAACGTTGAAGTTTTCAGATTCAACCTTGTTTGACACACTTTATCTACGGGTAAAGAAGCACCTCGTACTAAATGGTGCAGAAACCTTTGAAATCAACAATCCAACCGAACCCGTTTACGGTCCTATTGGGGTGATATTTTGTCCGGAGATTGCCGAAAACAAAAACGAACGCTGCTATTTCTATAGTATAAATAACTCTGTATCAAAAAAATACGAAGGCGGCACCTGGCAGGAAGATAGCCTTGAACACAATTTAAAATACCTAGGTAAATTTACAGTAATAAAAGATTCCATTCCGCCTGTAATTACCTACAAATCAAACACAACAAAACGCATAAATTTCACTATTTTTGACAGAGGGTCTGGTATTGATACAATCCGTGCAACCTTAAATGGTGAATGGGTAATGATGTACTACGAACATAAGACTGGAGCAATCTGGTCTGAATTTAGAGAACCTACACAAGTATTGAAAGGTGCGTATGTGCTTGAAGTAACAGATAACTCAGGTAATAAAAGCGTTTACAAAAGAACTTTATGACACTGACAATAGGCGACAAAGCCCCTGTATTTAAAGGAATCGATCAAGACGGCAACCCCATTTCCTTGAAAGATTTTGTTGGTAAAAAAGTAGTTCTTTACTTCTACCCAAAAGACAATACACCGGGTTGCACCAAACAAGCATGCGACCTACGCGATAATTACAAAGCCTTGCTTAAAGCGGGTTATGTTGTTATTGGTGTGAGTACCGATGGCGAGAAATCGCATAAAAAATTCATCGAAAAATTCGATTTGCCTTTTCCGCTTATAGCCGATGAAGATAAATCCATTCACGAACAGTATGGTGTATGGGCAGAAAAATCGATGTATGGCAAAACCTATATGGGTACGTTACGCACAACGTTTGTCATCGATGAAAAAGGGGAAATTGAAGACATTATTTCAAAAGTAAAAACAGACGATCATACCGCACAAATTTTAAAATAGATTAAATAGATAATTCAATAATCATGTCAGAATACACAGAACTGAAAAAAGTTGCATCTCAAGTTAGAAGAGATATTGTACGTATGGTACACGGCGCTAAAGGCGGCCACCCAGGTGGTGCATTAGGTTGCACGGATTTATTAGTACTTCTTTATTTTAAAATGATGAAGCACGATAAAAACTTCAAGATGGATGGCATCGGTGAAGATATTTTTTATCTATCAAACGGACATATCTCTGCTGTTTTATATAGCGTATTAGCACGTTCTGGATATTTTCCTGTAGCGGAATTAGCAACACACCGTAAAATAGATTCTCGTTTACAAGGCCACCCTACTCCACATGCACACTTACCAGGGGTTCGTATGGCATCGGGTTCGTTGGGACAAGGTTTATCTGTAGGTTGTGGAACTGCACAAGCAAAAAGATTAAATAAAGACGATCGCTTTGTCTACGTGTTGATGGGCGATGGCGAGCAACAAGAAGGTCAAGTTTGGGAAGCAGCAATGTATGCACCCAATACACAACTAGACAACTTGATTGGTTTCGTAGATTACAACGGTCAGCAAATCGACGGTCCTTGCGACAAAGTTATGTCGTTGCGTGATTTAGGAGCGAAGTACGAAGCATTCGGTTGGAATGTATTGAGCTGCGATGCACATGATTTTGCTTGCTTAGAAGAAACAATATTAAAAGCACAAGCAAATAAAGGAACTGGTGTACCAACGATGATTTTAATGAAGTCAGAAATGGGTGCTGGTGTAGATTATATGATGGGTTCGCACAAATGGCACGGTGTTGCGCCGAACGATGCTGAATTAGTTTTAGCATTAGGTCAATTAGAAGAAACACTTGGCGATTATTAATCCATTCACGAAAGACATTCACAACAATGAAAAAATATACATTTACTGAGAAAAAAGATACGCGTTCTGGCTTTGGTGACGGGATGACAGAATTGGGAAAAACAAATCCAAACGTAGTTGCACTATGTGCTGATTTAACTCCTTCCTTAAAATTAAACGATTTCGAAAATCAAAATCCGGATCGTTTCTTCCAAATTGGTATTGCTGAAGCAAACATGATTAGTATTGCTGCCGGTATGACCATTGGTGGTAAAATTCC
>JAYTLG010000332.1:0-10586 GCA_043729555.1 Cytophaga sp. | reverse complement strand
CGCGTATAAATTCAGGAACGAGATACCCATTCATATCGCTATTGGCAGAAAAATTGCCTGAAGCAGTAGGTACTGTGGTGGATGGAATGATGAAATTGTCTCCGTATGCGTATCTAGAGGTTGCAATTTTATTTCCACCCAAAGGCGCCACACTACTAATGCAACGTTCGTCGCGATATCCTTGTGCTGCCGCGGGGTCGTCTTCTTGATCCCATGAAAAATCAAACATGCATAAGGATAGTGTATAATTATAAAAGCCATTGAAATAATAGGTATTGCCTGAAAGCTTTCCTGTTAAAAATGGGTAGGGTTTGCCATTGCCTGTTAAGTGGTCGATGATGGGTTGTTCAACATCAAACCCGCCAGACCCAATATCAAAGGCACGGCTCGCCGATACGACCCCTGTTTTAGATACAAGCGTTACCAGTGTAAGCAAATCGTCTTTGTTATAGTGTTGAACAATTAGTTTACCGCTTGTCTCCTCTAATTCTGCGGCTAAGGGGTATTGCATTACATCAATAAATCCTGTTTCTGTTGTTGTTCCCGATTCAGAGACTTGCATGATATAGGTGCCCAAATTTTGTCGATCCATACAAACAAAATAATATTGATTGCCATCGCGTATCAGATTAGGTACGGCGCTTACGTAGGTATCGGATAATAATTTTGTTGATTGAATATTGCCATCTTTATCTACCTTCATGATATAAATGCCCGGGAATGCGCTGATTGAAATTTTTGCAGCACTTAAAATCAGAAATCCTTCATCGGATGTTTGTTCAATATCTAATGGTGTGAATTGATTCGAATAGGTATTTTCATTATATATTTTTAAGAAACCCGCAGGTTCGGCATCGTTGTTCTTTTTAATATCACAACTAAAAAGAATCGTCAAAAGCAGTATGTATGCAATGAGGTTTTTCATATTAATCTACTGCTTTATATGCGGGTGATGTTAAAAATTTCATTGGAAATAAGCATCCAAATGAAAATGTAATGTTGTTTAGTTTAAGATCATCGGATACATCACCAGATCCCGTTAGTGGGTTTGATGAATATCTATTTGCTACATTCGAAACATTGTTGAATCCTTTTCGGTAGGTCGCATCTAAAATGAGTCTGACATTTCCCACCTTATAGCTACAACCTGCGCCAAAGGCCATGCCGATGGATGATTTAATAAACAAATCGTCGGCACCAATTGTACTTGTAGATTGTGAAAAATTGCGTGCCGTTCCTGAAGCGTTGTCAGTACCTTCAACATCTAATTGTTTGCTTGCATTGTTTAATATGCCATAATAAAAACCAACTTGCACAAAAGGTCTCAAACCACCATCTAATATATCATATCGAATAAACAAGGGAAGTTCAATGTAATCTAAGCGTGTTATTTGATTGTATGTTAATTGCAAATAATTGCTCGCATTACTGGTGTCTTGCCAATTATAGGTATTTGAATAGCTGTATATTTCTCTTCTGTAATTGGGTTGAAAACTTGCCGTAAATTTTTGATATGAAAAGGCAAACTCCAAACCAAATGTGCCACCAGGTTTGTAAAAATCTTTATACGATTTTTCGTAATGTTCATCTGGATTGGACGTAGAAATAAAGGAGGTATAGCTTTGCGTGACCTTTGCTTTGGTTAGATTTATACCACCTCGAATGCCGATATAAAATTGCGTTTTCTCAAAATCTTTATCGGGTGTGCCACTCACGTGTTTTGATTTTTTTCTATGTACTTGCGCATCTACTTTATTAGGAAGTAGTAGCAAGCCAAATAGGCTAATAAGAATATAGATACTTAGTACGCGCATCAATTATCGTTGTATTATAAGTTTTTTGGCATCTTTAAAATACGATGTTTCAATTTGATAAAAATAAGAACCCGGCTTTACATCTTTTAAATCTGCCGTTACTTTATTCTCACCCATTGGAAATGTACTTGAAATTATCGTTTTTACGAGCTTTCCTGCATTGTCGTGCAAGGTAATCGTTACCGTACAACTTGTATTAATATGGAAGGAGATATCGGTAAAGTTTGTTGCCGGATTTGGATAACAATTGTTCATATAAAAACGATCGCGCACAAAACTATGGACGCTTGTTTGCATATCGTTATTTATAAGTGGCAAGGTTGTTCCTCTGCCTGGATAGTCTCCCCATAGGATACCAAATTCTTCATCCACTAAGGCTGCGTCAACACACATCCAATCTTTTAAGATACTTGCATATACTTGTCGATAATCGAATTGTAAATCTACGTTGTCTTTTGTTAAGTCTGGGTTGGTGCCAGACAAGCCTGGTATAACACCTTTGCCAAACAACATCATAGGTGCGCCAATGCCATGGTCGGTTCCATAGCTGCCATTTGCATATATTCTTCTTCCAAATTCAGATGTTGTCATTGTCAATACACGATCATCAATACTGCGTGCCCGTAGATCATCTTGAAATGCACGCATGGCAGAAGATATGTGGTACATCAATGCAGCATGATTTCCCATGGTTGCATTTGTACTTTCAACTTGTTGTGCGTGGGTATCAAAACCGCCCATGCGCACCAAATATATTTTTGTTTTAGAGCCACCTTGTATCAGATTTGCAATAATTTTTAATTTTGCCGATAGCGGATTTTTAACACGTTGTGTTGGCGCATTTAGTGGGTAGGAAACCGGATACGAAATATTTGGATCAGTTAATTTCCCTTGGTTGTACACTTGAAGAATGCGGCTGTGATATTCATCTGATTTTTCTTCAAGATTTAATATCCAATTCATTTCTTTGCCATAAGGCGAATTATCGAGTGCTGTAGGAGGTATTCCTCGTGCATCAATTCCAGGTTTGTCGTTATAACCAGGTAGTGTGTCTACTAGATCAAAGAATGATTCTGGATCATCGATTGCAATGGAGGTTGGTATGTTATCGTCTTGATGGAAGACAAGTGATAAATCATCATTAAACTCCAATGCCAAGGGGTCTGGCATGCTCGCGTTTGGAAAATTTGTTGGGTATACATCGGGTGCGTAATTGTTTTTTAAATAACGACCGGCCCAGCCCGACGTTGGGTAGTCAGCCGCACCGCCTCCCATAAATAAAATATCTCTACCTCTAAAATGTGATTGATTGTGATTTTCATAGGATACACCTTGTATCATGCGAACCATTCCTTCATCATACATACTTTTAACACCAACCATGTCGGGGTGTAGCCCAATTTGATTGGCTGCTGCAAGTGTGTTGTCTAATTTTATAAAAGCCCTTGATCCCGTATCTGGTATTGCAATGTTTGCGCGTACGTTATAATATTTATCGTAGTCGGATATCGGAATCAACATATTGATACCATCATTACCACCATGTAATTGCAAAATAATTAATACCCGATCATTGGGGCAATTAGCCGCCAGTCGTTGAAGGGGAGATAAGGTGTCTGCTAATATGTTAAAACATACGCCATTCAAGGCAAATGGCAATGCTGTAAGTGCAGGAATTTTTGTTAAAAAATCTCTTCTTTTCATAATGATAACGAATTAATGAAGCTGAAATTCGGGTGATTGTAAAATAGCATTTACCAAGTCTTGCAACATCCCTCGGGCGTCAATTTTACTTGTAGGTATTGTGTTACCATTATTCCAACTGAATTGCCAAAAGGCTAATGGTCCTTGTGGTAGCGCTTCGCCTAGACTGAAGAATTGTTGTTTGAAATAATTGATGCGCTCCGTAGTGATTTCAGTTGTTTCGTCCGACAATGGAAATAAGTAGGATATTAATTCTCGAATAAATGCGTCTGGATCACTTGCAATGCTAGGGAATCGCAGTTTGAAATAGGTAAACAAATCAATGCTGATAGGCCCATCCATCATCATTGCGTTATCGATGGTCATGCTTAAAAATATAAAGTTGTACCGGCGATTTAATGAGTTTGTCGAAATCCATGCGCGATTGAACATAGGATATTGGTGGTAGGCATCGAAGCCTGAAACGTCGGTTGGATTCATAAAAGCCATACCCATTATTCTTAATTGCTCGAATAAATTATTTGCTGTTTTGTAATACGCATCTAACTGTGAGGTATAACTCGGTAATTTATATTCGAAGAATTGTAAGGTTTCTGTTATAAGTTCAAGTGGAGATTTAATAATGGCACCAAACTTATCGTTGTTAATATCCGTGTCTATTAAATCATAAAAATGTTGACTACCTAATAGTTCTTTTATAACAGGTTCTATTTTGTAGCCACCTGCAACAAAGGTATTGGCAAGTTCGCTAATGATTGTGCTGTCAATGGTTGCGTCAATTTCATGATAAACAAAGAAGCGATAAATTTTTCTACAAATATTTTTTGGGCATTCTGGTTGCGCATAAATAAGATTAATGAGTTGACTGATTTCGTCAATCATACTTGCTTCGGTAGCAAGACCACTCAGCAATAAAGCTGGATTGGGCGTAATGGTTGCATTGTTAAAACGTGCACTAAATTGTTTGACCGTATTGTCGTGTTCGTTGGCAACGTTTGAAGCATTGATTTTCGCTTTGCCTCTTGGCAAACCCGTATCTGCGTCTAATGTAGTGAATGCGGTATTTGTGTCCCAACCAGATAAAACCAAAGCCGCGGCTCTTACATCTGCTTCGGTGTAATAAATATAATCGCCTTGTGTTGTTGATGCAGGCACACTGCCTTGCAAGCCTTTTCCAAGGCTATACAATTCAATTAACTCACGTCCATAATTTTCATTGGGGTCGCCTTTCACATTTAATTTTCCATCCAATAAAATAAGCATGGCATTGTCTATGCTGACTTTCTTCGTTAGTTCTTTTAAATTTATAGTGGAAGGTTGGTTGCCATCAAGTGCATATTGTCGAAACAATACATTTTGGAAATATAAGGCTCTGCTATTTCCAACAACTTCTTGAATGGTTGTTAGGTGGGTATGGATGAAAAAAACAATTTTCTCTCGCACCATGAAGGAAAGTCGATTGGCGTCGCTTGCATCTTGAGCCAGAATTTGTTTCAACCACCAGCCCTTGAAATATCCTTGCAATATCGAATCCGCACTGTTAGCGGCTGTAGAAGGTGCGTTCACCCATGTTGCGCCCGTTTTTAAATCGATGGGAGGCAGCGGGGCGGTAGTGTCTTGAAATAAGAGATTTAATGCTGTTGCTGGGGCATAGCTTGCAAAAGTGTCTATATCAGACTTGTTTGGTCCAAATGTGATGCGTCGCAAGAGATGTGCTGCGCGTTTACGACCAAGAGTATTCGAGAATTGAACTAAAGCCATAGTAAAAATTATTTCTTTCTGTACAAATCAAGATACCAATTTAGTTTCGTATCCAATACTTTTCCTCCTATTTTTTGATTTTATAATACTATTTTGGGATATGTTGGCTGCAAAAATGCCCCGACTATATGAAGTCATATTTATTATAAAGTGTTGATTATTAAATTATATTTGCACATTCGAATGTAAGGTTATCAACATTTAGCCAATTGTGTACCTTTGTGTTCTATACTTTATCAACAAGGTCAAAATGGACAACTATTCATACGTGTCAAATGCTGAAATCTCATACGTAGATGAGATGTATCAAAATTACCTAAGTGATCCTACTTCGGTGGATGAAACTTGGCAGAAATTTTTCGAAGGCTACAATTTCTCTTTACAAAAGTATGGTGAAAAAGGCCCTACTAATGGTGGTAGTTCTGCAGCTCCCCAAGGAAATGGCGTTGCTGCCGTGGCTGCAAGTCCTGCAAATACATTTTCTGAAAAAGAAGTACGTGTACATTATCTAATACATGCATACAGAAGTAGAGGTCACCTGAGATCTAAAACCAACCCTGTGCGTGATCGTAAAGATCGTAAGCCTTTGTTGGACTTAGTAGATTTCGGTCTTACAGATGCAGACCTTGATTTGGTGTTTGAAGCGGGCAATGAAATTGGAATCGGTGCCTCTCCACTACGTAAAATAGTTGAAACTCTAAAATTCATTTACGAAGGAACAATTGGTTTTGAGTATATGTATATCCGTAACCCAGAGAAGTTGGCTTGGTTGCGTAATAAAATTGAAAAGGAATCTTTAACACATGCCTTGTCATTAGATGAGAAGAAACGTATTCTTTCTAAGTTGAACGAAGCGGTTGTGTTTGAAAACTTCTTGCATACTAAATATGTAGGTCAGAAACGTTTCTCTCTTGAAGGTGGTGAAACAACAATTCCTGCGTTGGATAAAATGATTACTGCCAGCGCCGAACTTGGCGTTGAAGAAGTAGTAATTGGTATGGCGCACCGTGGTCGTTTGAACGTATTGGCAAACATCATGGGTAAAACCTACGAACAAATTTTTAATGAGTTCGAAGGTAATGTGAAACCCGACATGACAATGGGTGATGGTGATGTAAAATACCACATGGGTTACTCTAGCGAAGTGGTTACACCAAAAGGACAAAAAATCAATTTGAAATTAATGCCCAACCCTTCTCACTTAGAAGCGGTAGATCCTGTTGTTTTAGGATTTGTTCGTGCTAAAGGAGATCGTTTGTATGGCTACGATTATAAAAAAGTATTGCCTGTATTAATACATGGTGATGCTGCAGTTGCGGCACAAGGTATCGTGTACGAAATTGTGCAGATGAGTAAATTAGCTGGTTACCAAACAGGTGGTACCATTCACTTTGTAATCAACAACCAAGTTGGTTTTACAACAGATTTTGAAGATGCTCGTTCTTCGATCTATTGTACCGACGTAGCTAAAATTATTGATGCTCCTGTAATGCACGTAAATGGGGATGATCCAGAAGCAGTAACTTTCTGTATGCGTTTGGCTGCTGAATACAGACAAAAATTCAACGAAGATATTTTCATTGATATGGTGTGTTACCGTCGTCACGGTCACAACGAAAGTGATGAGCCGAAGTTCACACAACCAAAATTATACAATGTAATTTCTCGTCACGCAAACCCACGCGAATTGTACAATCAGAAATTGATCGAACGTGGTGATGTAGATGCAGAGATTGCTAAAAACATGGATCGCGAATTTAGAGACATGTTGCAAGATCGTTTAAATCAAGTGAAGCAAAAGCCGCTTCCATATTCGTTACAGAAAATGGAAAAAGAATGGACAGAACTTCGTAAGTCAACGAAAGAAGATTTTGATCAATCTCCAGATACATCAATCACTCAAGAGGTAATTGATAAAGTTGGAAAAGCGATTACCGATATTCCAGATGGTTTCAAACCATTAAAACAAATTGAAAAATTATTAAAAGATCGTAAAGAACAATTCTCCGATACGAAGATTGTAAACTGGGCTACTGCAGAATTGCTAGCGTACGGTTCTTTATTATTAGAAAATAAAATTGTTCGCTTCAGTGGACAAGATGTTCAGCGTGGTACGTTCTCTCACCGTCATGCGGTATTGAAAGATGCTGAAACAAACGAACCTTACTACAGCTTAAATCACATTTCTGATAACCAAAAACGTTTCCGTATTTATAACTCCTTGTTATCTGAATATGGTGTACTTGGTTTTGAATACGGGTATGCAATGGCCAACCCAAGTGCATTGGTAATTTGGGAAGCACAGTTTGGTGATTTTGCGAACGGTACACAAGTTATGATCGATCAGTTTGTTACTTCAGGTGAAACGAAGTGGCAGCGTCAAAATGGTTTGGTTATGTTATTGCCACATGGTTACGAAGGTCAAGGGCCGGAACACTCTTCAGCACGTTTAGAGCGTTTCTTAGGTTTGTGTGCAAACAACAACATTGTTGTTACAAACATTACAACACCTGCTAACATGTTCCACGCATTGCGTAGACAATTGAAGTGGGAATTCCGTAAGCCATTAATCAACATGGCTCCGAAATCGTTGTTGAGACATCCATTGGTTATTTCTGATTTGAAAGAATTTACACATGGTCGTTTCCAAGAAGTAATAGACGATGTAAACGTAGATGCGAAAAAAGTAAAACGCGTATTGATGTGTACAGGTAAAGTGTATTACGATTTGTTTGAAGAACAAAAATCTTCGAAGCGTACAGATGTAGCAATCGTTCGTATTGAACAATTGTATCCATATCCTGAAAAACAAATGGAAGCAATTTTTGCAAAATATAAAAATGCAGAATTTGTTTGGGTACAAGAAGAGCCATACAACATGGGCGCTTGGGGTTATATCTTGCGTAGAATGTATTTGATGAAAAAAGCAGATGTTGAAGTTATTGCACGTGACGAAGCTTCTTCTCCTGCAGTAGGTTACTTAAAAGCACACAACGAAAAACAAGCAGAACTTGTGAAACGTTCGTTTGCTGATAAGATTGAAAAAATGGAAATTCGATAAGCGTCGTGTTTATCTATTAAATAATTAAAAGAATTTTATTCGTATTAAGAATTTGAATTATGGCATTTGAAGTAAAAGTACCTACAGTAGGTGAATCCATTACAGAAGTTACTATTGGTACATGGGTTAAAAAAGATGGTGAGTTTGTTAACGCAAACGATTTGATTTGTGAAATTGAATCAGACAAAGCAACATTTGAATTGAATGCAGAGCAATCCGGTATTCTTTCGTTAAAAGTAGCAGAAGGCGACACGGTTGCTATCGGTACTGTTATTTGTACCATCGAAGCAGGTGCAGGTGTAGCAGCAGCTAAACCAGCAGCAAATGCAACTCCGACAGCAACACCTGTTGCGGCTCCTTCAGCGCCAGTAGCAAACGCAAAACCAATCGATGTTAAAATTCCTACCGTAGGTGAATCAATCACTGAAGTAACATTAGGAGCATGGGCTGTTAAATCAGGCGATGCTATCAATGCAGAAGATTTGTTATGCGAAATCGAATCAGATAAAGCAACATTCGAACTACGTGCTGAATCAGCAGGTATTGTTGAAGTGTTAGCTAAAGAAGGTGATACCGTTGCAATCGGAACAGTTGTATGTAAAATTATTCCTTCAGCAGGTGGTGCAGCAAAAGCAGCTGCTCCAGCTTCGGCTCCAGCTGCAGCTTCTACATCAGGTGGAAACTACGCAGCGGGACATGCATCTCCAGCAGCAGGAAAAATATTAAATGAAAAAGGAATTGCTCCTTCTGCAGTAGCAGGTACAGGCAAGGATGGTCGCATCACAAAAGAAGATGCAGCAAAAGCATCTGCTGCGCCAGCAGCGAAACCTGCAGCGGCAGCAGCTTCTGCTCCAGCAGCAAAAGCTCCAGTAGCTGGTCGTGCAGACGATCGTGTAAAAATGACAAGTCTTCGTAAAACAATTGCACGCCGTTTGGTAGCAGTTAAAAACGAAACAGCAATGCTTACTACGTTCAACGAAGTAGACATGAAGCCTGTGATGGACATGCGTTCTAAATACAAAGATACATTCAAGGAAAAATACGGCATCGGTTTAGGCTTTATGTCATTCTTCACAAAAGCAGTATGTATGGCCCTTCAGGAATATCCTGCAGTAAATGCATACATTGATGGAGATGAATTGGTATATCACAACTTCTGTGATGTATCTGTAGCGGTGTCTACTCCGAAAGGTTTGGTAGTACCTGTTATTCGTAACGCGGAAACAATGAGCTTTAATGAAATTGAAGCAGAGATTGTACGTTTAGCAATTCGTGCACGTGATGGTAAATTAAGCATCGACGAAATGACGGGTGGTACCTTCACCATTACAAATGGTGGTACGTTCGGTTCTATGTTGTCGACACCAATCATCAACGCGCCACAGTCGGCTATCTTAGGTATGCACAACATTGTTGAGCGTCCAGTAGCAATCGGCGGACAAGTTGTTATTCGTCCGATTATGTACTTAGCACTTTCGTACGATCACCGTATTATTGACGGTAAAGAATCTGTAGGTTTCTTAGTACGTGTGAAACAATTGTTAGAAGATCCGAGCAGATTGTTGCTTGGAGTTTAATTTTTGCTGAAGGCATAAAGCCAAAAGCTCAAAGCAATTTAAAAATCAAACGAGTGCGAAGCAATATACATCGCACTAAAAATATAAAAAAGATATGCAATACGACGTAGTAGTTATCGGTTCTGGTCCGGGTGGGTATGTAGCGGCAATCCGTTGCGCTCAGTTAGGTATGAAAACCGCATTGATTGAAAAATACAGTACGCTGGGCGGTACATGCTTAAACGTAGGTTGTATTCCTTCGAAAGCATTATTGGATTCATCTGAGCATTATTACAATGCAACGCACACGTTTAAGGAACATGGAATTGATGTGAAAGACGTAAAAGTCAACCTTAAACAAATGATCGATCGCAAAGTAGGTGTTGTAAAACAGACATGCGATGGGATCAACTATTTGATGAAAAAAAATAAGATCGATGTGCATACAGGCATCGGTTCGTTTATTGATAAAAATACCATCAAAGTAACAGCAGCTGATGGAAGCGTGAAAGAATTGAAAGCAGCAAAAACAATCATTGCTACTGGTTCTAAGCCAACATTATTGCCAAATGTTGTAATCGATAAAAAACGCATCATCACTTCTACAGAAGCATTGGAATTAACAGAAGTGCCGAAACACATGATCGTTATTGGCGGTGGTGTAATTGGTATGGAGCTTGGTTCAGTGTA
>JAYTLG010000331.1:0-2508 GCA_043729555.1 Cytophaga sp. | reverse complement strand
GATGAAAGGCGCTTGGCAGTTTCTTTACCCATATTTCCATAACCAATCAAACCAACTGTCATGGAAGCCAATTCATGCCCTCTATTTTCTTCTCTTAACCAAACTTTATTTTTGACTTCAGTATTGGCTCTGGTAATATTATTTAAAAGTGAAAGTATTAAACCAATAGTTTGTTCGCCTACAGCTGTTCTATTTCCTTCTGAAGCATGAAATACTTCGATGTTTCGAAGCTGTGCATAGTCTGTGTCAATATTATCAAGACCTGCCCCTGCTCTGCCAATAAATTTTAATCGCGGACACAAATCAAGCAGCTGTTTGTCAACTTTAAATCTGCTGCGAATAATGAGACCATCGTAATTCGGTAATTCCACAATGCATTTATCTATTGGCCAATCATGCTTATAATTGAATGTTATTTGAGCTTTGTCAAGCCATTCAAATAAAGCAGCATCTACATCGTCAACGATTAAACAGTTCATAGGTTAAAATGCGTACAATACATGTGCAATTGAAAAATAAATACCAAGACCTAATAAATCGTTGGCAGTTGTAATGAAAGGACCTGAAGCTAAGGCAGGGTTTACGCCCAATCGAAACAAAACCAAGGGGGTAATTGTACCCATAAATGAAGAAACAAGTACAACACTAAACAAGGCAAACGATACGGTTAGGGCAAGATTCAACTCTTGTTTTAAAACCATATTAAAAATAAATACCAAAGATGCGATCGCTAAACCATTGATGATGGATACTGCAAAACTTTTTAGAAAGCGATTCAGTTCTAAACTATTATAACTTGAATCACGTGCAAGTGATTGTACAATCATAGATGAAGACTGAATACCAACATTACCACCCGTTGCAGTAATAAGTGGTATGAAGAAAGCCATGGCCGTTACTTGATGAATAATATTTTCAAATAAGCCAATGAATTGTGCACCAAGAATACCGCCCAACATACCAACAATCAACCATGGAAGCCTACTTTTAGAAAGTATCCAAACAGAGTCATCTTCTTCTGCATCGTTCGAGATACCAGACATCATCTGGCGTTCTAAGTCGGCCTGTTCGGTAATTAAATCGAGTACATCATCAATGGTGATGCGACCTAATAATTTGCCTTGAACGTTTACAACGGGTATCGTTTCTAAATCGTATTTCTGCATTAACTCTGCAACCTCAGCACCACTTCTGTATGATTCAATACTTTTTATTGAAGGTTCATATATATCCGAAACCAAAACATTTTCTTCGGCAAGCAATAATTTCTTTAACGACAATAGACCCAATAAACGAATATTGTCGTCTACTACATAAATCGAAAATATCTTATCTACATTTTTTGATTGCGCACGTATCTCTTCGATGCAGCGTGCAACGGTCCAATTTAGATTTGCTTTAATTAATTCTTTTGCCATTAATCCACCAGCACAATCTTCATCGTAGTGTAAAAGGTCTATGATATGATCGGCAGTTTCTGGATTCTTTATAAAGGCAATAACTTCTTCCCCTGTTTTTACAGATAATTCGTTGATAATATCTACGGCATCATCCGAATCAATAAACTCAACTAACTCTGAAATTTTTTCCGGGGAATATGTTTTTAAAATTTTCAATCGAACGTCTGTGTCCAATTCAGATATTACAAGTGCATTTTTTTCTGTCGTTAAAAAACTCAATAATTCAATCGCTTCTTCAGTTTCCAATTCATACACAATGGCAGAAAGGTCTTGCTGAGGAAGTTCGTCCACCAAATGAAGTATTTGGGTTTTCTTATCTTCCTTTTCAAAGCAATCCTTAAGCTCTTGTATAAATTCTTCTGTCAATTCGAATGCCATAAAATATTATTTGCCAGTCATGATGTTTGTTAAATTGAAAAATTCTTCGACAGATAATTGTTCTGCTCGTTTATCAAATATAGGTAAATCCATAGGAATGTTCAATACATTGATTGACTTAAGGGCATTTCGAAGGGTCTTACGACGCATATTAAAACCAGCCTTTACTACTTTGAAAAAAGATTTCTCGTCGCAGGGTAAACTTGTGCGTGCATTTCTTTTCAAACGTATGACGCCCGACTTAACTTTTGGCGGTGGTGTAAATACATTTTCATGTACGGTAAATAAATATTCTATATCGTAATAAGCCTGTAATAAAACGCTTGTAATACCGTAGGTTTTATTGCCATGTTTGGCAGCAAAACGTTCCGCAACTTCCTTTTGAAACATACCTACTACTTCGGGTATTTGTTCTCTATAATCTAAAACTTTAAATAAAATTTCGGTAGAAATATTGTATGGAAAGTTTCCAATGATTGCAAATTTATCCGCATACCATTGACTTAAATCTGCTTTCAAAAAATCACCGTGAATCACATCTGCATCCTTCAAAGGAAATGCTTTTTTCAAGTATGTAATGGATTCCCCATCAATATCGACAACACGTGTGTGATAGTCTGTATTTTGAAGAAGGAACTGCGTTAGTACACCCATTCCCGGCCCGATTTCC
>JAYTLG010000330.1:0-7899 GCA_043729555.1 Cytophaga sp. | reverse complement strand
CATGAAAGTGATTGGGTCTCAATTCACCCATATTAGCAGAAAGGTAATTTCGTTGTCCGGGATTAATCGGAAAAATAAAATACCCTTTTGGATAGTCTGTCGATACTTGCGTATAGGCGGTCTGGCTAAGAAGTGTACTTATTAAGAAGAGGAATATGGATTTAGCGAATTTCACAAGTAAGCATTTTTTTATTTTCAAGAAAACCTTCTAAGGTATCGCCAATAGCAATAGAACCCACACCTTTGGGTGTTCCGGTATAGATTAGATCGCCTTTTTTAAGGGTCATGTATTGAGAGATATACGCAATTAAATAATCCACCGTAAAGACCATGTCTTTTGTTGTACCTACTTGTCGTATTTCTCCATTAATGGTTAATGAGAATGCAATGTTTTGGATGTCTGCAAAATCTGATATTGGTACAAATTCAGAAACAGGAGCAGAGCCATTAAAGCCTTTAGCCAAGGTCCAAGGCAAGCCTTCTTCTTTGGCTTGTTGTTGTAAGTCGCGTGCTGTAAAGTCGATTCCTACACCAATCTCTTCGTAGTATTTATGCGCAAATTTTTCTTGGATGTTTTTTCCTTCTTTCGAAATCTTTACAACCAATTCAATTTCGTGATGAATGTCTTTTGTAAAAGAAGGGAAATAAAAGGCATCGTTATTTTTTACGAGTGCCGTATCAGGCATTAAAAAAATAATGGGTGCAGATGGCAAGGCATTATTTAATTCCTTTGCGTGTTCACTATAATTTCTTCCGATGCCTATAATTTTCATAAATTATTTCTTATATTCATATACAAATGCAAAATTCTTATATTTGAGTTTAAATAACATATTATGTGGATAAGTAAGAGGATAATTTTTATAGCATCAGCTATAGTTGTAAGTGCAGGAATCTATTCAGCTTGTAAAAGAGTTGCTGTAACTGGTCGTTCGCAATTGGCTTTAATACCTGAATCTCAATTGATAGCAATGAGTAATGAACAATATGCGGAGGTTATTAAAACAGGTCCCTTGAGTACAAATACGGCTCAAGTCGAGATGATTAAGCGTGTGGGTAACACAATTAAGGCTGCTGTGGAAAAGTACATGGCCGATCAAGGTCGCTTAAAAGAACTTGAAGGCTATAATTGGGAATTTAATTTAATAAAAAACGATACGACTGTTAATGCTTGGTGTATGCCGGGTGGTAAGGTTGCCTTTTATACAGGTATTATTCCGGTTTGTATTGATGAAGCAGGAATTGCTGTTGTTATGGGACACGAAGTTGCACATGCCATTGCGCATCATGGTAACGAACGTATGAGCCAGGGTTTGCTTGCACAAGGCGGTGCTGTAGCAGGTAGTATTGTATTGTCTAGCAAATCTCCAGCTACACAACAACTGTTTCAACAAGCGTATGGCGCAGGAACTCAGTTGGGTGTTTTATTGCCATTTAGTAGAAAACAAGAATCAGAAGCAGATAAGATGGGTTTGGTATTTATGGCAATGGCAGGATACGATCCACATGTTGCCATTGAATTTTGGAAGCGTATGAGTGCGCTTTCGGGCGGACAAGCTCCACCAGAGTTTATGTCTACACACCCTGCAGATGCTAGACGTGTAGCAGATTTGCAAGCGTATTTGCCTGAAGCTTTGAAGTATTATACAGCGAAATAGTTACTAGTTTCTAGGTGTTAGTTACTAGGCAAAGGAACAAAAATGACGAATGTTACTAGTATTTGCCGTGGTTGTGCCTTTTCGGCCAACCACTTGCCGATACAGGTGGTTGGTCGAAAAGACACAACCACGGCGGGTTTTAATAAGTATTTTTTTGGGCATTATTTTAGCCTAGTCTGTACAAAATGATTGAATTATGAAAAAGACATCTAAAACATTTTTATTAACGATTGCAAGTGTCCTTGTTTTTATAAGCACTGCTTTTGTTTCAGACCTTAAAGAGCGCCCAATAGCACCTGATTTTACCTTGGATAGCGATCAAGGTAAGAAGGTAAGTTTGAGTGATTTTAAAGGCAAGGTTGTTTATATTGATTTTTGGGCAACCTGGTGCGGACCGTGCATGGCTGAAGTTCCGTATGCTAAATTGTTGAGACAAAAATTTATAGGAAACGACAGCATCGTTTTCATGTATGTATCGCTTGATAGCAAAGAACGTGAAGAGCATTGGAAAGGAGTTATAAAGAAAATGGAAATTACAGGGGTGAATTTAATTTCACGCAATGGTGGTGAAGAGGAGCGTGTAAGTGAACGTTATAAATTACAATCGATACCGCGTTTTGTGTTGATTGATAAAAAAGGTTTGGTTGCAAATTATAAGGCACCAGCCCCTTCCGATCCTAAAGCAGAAGTATTGATAAAACAGCTGTTAGCAGAATAAAAAATGTGTAACTTGTGCTTCCTTTGGGAAGCATTTTTTTTGTCTGAAAATGCCCATCGCCGAGAAGCTATTTGAATATTAGAATGTGTTATGAAAGATTATACTAAAATTGTGCAATGGGTATGGAAAGGTGCAGCCGCAGCTTTTCTTGGACTTATCTTTATTCTATTGTTGGTGTATATAAATCCATTTAATCTATTTGGCTCTTTACCAAGTATTGATGTATTGGAAAATCCGGATAGCGATCAAGCATCTATTGTGTATTCGAGCGATGGCAAGGTGTTGGGTAAATTTTACAATCAAATAAACCGCACCGATGTTGAATTTAAAGATCTGCCACCTGTTTTAATAAATGCCTTGTTGGCAACCGAAGATTCGCGTTTCTACGATCACTCAGGTGTGGATGTAAAAGGTATTGTAGTAATTGTACCGTCGTTATTAATTGGTAAGAAGCGCGGTTCAAGTACCTTAACACAGCAGTTGGCGAAAAATTTATTTAGCCTTCGTAGATCCGAAGAATACACAGGTGCTTTTGATAATACCATTGTACATAAAATTAAAGAATGGTTTATCGCCATTCAATTAGAGAAGTCGTATTCGAAACAAGAAATTTTATTGATGTATTTGAATACCGTTGAATTTGGAAACAATACATTTGGTATTAAATCGGCGGCTAAAAAATATTTTGGCAAATCGGTATCGGAATTAAGTTTACCTGAAGCAAGTTTGTTGATTGGTTTGTTAAAAGGTCCCTCGTATTACAACCCGCGTAGAAGGCCTGAGCGTGCATTGAATCGTAGAAATACGGTGATGGAGCAGATGGTTAAATACGAATTTTTATCCCTCGCAGAAGCGACTATTGCAAAAACAAAACCACTTGGTGTAAAGTTTCAAGATGATGGCGAAGCATCGGGTTTAGCGCCACACTTCAGGAGCTATTTGAAAAAAGTAATGACGAATTGGTGTAAAGAACACGACATGCATTTGTATGAAGATGGTTTGCAAATATATACCACCATTGATACACGTATGCAAGAAGCTGCCGAAGCGGGCATGCGCAAACACATGGCATTTTTACAAAAAGAGTTTTATAAAAACTGGTCGAAGACTGAACCATGGACAAGCACGGAGCCTGATTTGATAAAGCAGATGGCAAAATCTTCTATTCATTATAAAGAATTTAACGAAGAATTTGATGGCAATGAAGCGCTCGTAATGCAAGAAATGAAAAAGAAAATACCCATGCAGGTATTTTCGTGGAACGGCCGTGTAGACACGCTTATGTCGCCAATGGATTCCATTAAACATTCCTTAAAGTTATTGCGCACAGGTTTGTTTTCAATGGATCCGAAGAATGGATATGTACGTGCTTGGGTAGGTAACATTGATTATTCTTATTTTCAATTTGATCACGTGTTACAAGGGAAACGTCAGGCGGGCTCAACCTTTAAGCCCATCTTGTATGCCTATGCAATGGAAGAAAAAGGCTTAACGCCCGATTCTAAATTCCCAGACGCACCCATTAGTATTCCCATTCCTGGTGGTTCTCCTTGGACGCCCAATAACAGCAATGGTAAGTTTTCAAATGAAGAATTAACCTTGCGTGAAGCATTGGCGCGTTCGGTTAATTCAATCAGTGCGCAATTAATGAATTTAGTAGGTCCGGATTCCTTAGTGGCTTTTGCAAAACGCATGGGGATTAAAAGTCCGCTCGAAGCCACACCATCTTTATGCTTGGGTACAGGCGATGTTACCTTATTCGAAATGGTGAATGCGTACAGTGTTTTTGTAAACGAAGGGATTTGGATACAACCCCAATTTTTATTGCGTATAGAAGATAAATATGGCAATGTATTGGAAGAATTTAATACCAATAGTCGCCACGTAATCAACGAAGAAACTGCTTTCAACATGTTGGAATTATTAAAAGGTTCGGTTGAAGAAGCGGGTGGTACATCGGTTGATTTGAGAAGCAAGTTTAACATCCAAGGCGAACTAGGCGGTAAGACAGGTACAACACAAAACTCGGCCGATGGCTGGTTTATGGGTGTTACACCAAACTTAGTTACCGGTGTTTGGGTTGGTGGCGAAAAACGTGTGATACGTTTCAGCACCATGCAATACGGACAAGGTGCACGTATGGCATTGCCTATTTGGGCCTATTACATGCAAGGCGTACAGAAAGATGCAGCGATCGGTTATCCCGCATCCTTGTTTATGAAACCCAATGGTAGCGCAGATGGTGTTTTATTAAAAGGCGACAATATATTAGACGATGGCATGTTGCCTGAGGAGGATGATGTTGATCCAGACCCAGTGCCCGTGTATGATGGGTATAGCAAGTAGGTTTTTTGTACCATGCCTATCCGTAGTGTTAGCGCAGCGCAATACGGATATTACAATGAAATAGAGTCTCTGACTCGTATGTAAAATTTGTCGAAATCTTTAACAACGAGTCAGAGACTTTTTTTTCATACTAAGAACATTTGTGCGCTGTGTTAAACTAACGATAGACGGGCAAAAAATAGGATAATGGATACCATCAGCCTCATCGGTGCGAAATCTTGGTAGTAAACAATGTTCAATAAATAACCCTATTTACGGAGCTCCGAAAGGAGCGACGTTTAGCGATCCTAAATATGTCGTCCCGATGGGACTTGTTCGATTCGTTAATTTGTCATTATGTTCCTACCAACATTTCATCCCTGTGGATTTAAAAAGATATGAATCTTAATCAAATCACCATCCCTGTATTGAATATAGAAGCATCGATACGTTTTTATCAAGATTTAGGTTTGAAACTTATTGTGAAAGCATTACCCGATTATGCACGTTTTGAATGTACAGAAGGTGGATCAACTTTTTCATTGCATCGAGTTGAAACATTACCTACAGGTGGTGGTATCTGGATTTATTTTGAAGTAAATGCAATCGATTTACGAGTTGCAGAATTGCAGGCCACAGGTTTTGTATTTGAAGAACTGCCAACGGATAAACCTTGGTTGTGGCGCGAAGCTCGATTGAAAGATTTAGATAACAATCAATTTATTTTGTATACCGCAGGTGAGAACAGAATCAATCCACCTTGGAGGATTAATTAAACGACCCCTATCCGTTGAGCGCTGCGTTAAACTAATGATAGGGGGCAACAAGTCGTCGGACCACAAAAAAGTGGTCTGACGACTTGTTGAGAAAATGATCATAGTACAATCCATTGGTCAGACTACTTTTTTGTGGTCCGACCAATGGATTGTTAGATAAGAAAACGAACTTTCATAGCATAACATTCATGATAAAATACACCACCTTTTTTATAAGTATTCTAGTTCTTTTCTCGTGTTCAGAATCTTCGAAGGAAATTCCACCACAAGAAAAAGACTTCTGTACGTCTATTCATATCGGGGATTCAGTAACTCTCAGCGATGCATTGAGTAGTTTGGAAGATTCCATGAAAACAAAAACAGGTGTGTATGTATTGGAAGATGGTGGCGGCTCTCTAATCACCCGCGCTTGGTTGAGTGAGCATGCAGACAATACAATCGATATTCAGTACTTCATATTTTCGTCAGACAATGTTGGTTTAATCGCCTGCGACTATCTGGTACGTGCTGCCGACCGTGGTGTGAAGGTTCGCATCTTAATCGATGATATCATGGTTGATGCTGGCATATATGAATTGCTGACTCTAGATTCGCACGAAAATATTGAAATCAAAGTATATAACCCCGGTATCAACTTGGGTAAAAACATCGTCGATAAAGTACTTAAGTTTTCTACCAATTTTAGATCTGCCAATCAACGCATGCACAACAAAACCTATGTGGTTGATGGAAAGGTTGTGATTACCGGCGGAAGAAACATTGCGGATGAATATTTTGATTATGACCACGAATACAATTTTAGAGATCGAGATGTATTGTTACTCGGCAAAACTGTTCAAGATGTCCAATCTTCGTTTACTCAATTTTGGAGTAATGATTTAAGTGTCGCTGTCACAAGTTTGGTGAAAAACGATGATGTGCAAAAGCTTGATACGACACGCTTCGAGCGCTTGCATCAATATGCATGTAACCCAGATAATTTTTGGCCGCAAGTGCGGGAACGCATCGCAAACTTAAGTCAGTCGTTTCAAGATGTGATGCAGTCGGGCAAATTTGTGTGGGTCGACCATGTACAATTTGTATCGGATCTTCCTGGTAAGAACGATGGTACACATGGCCTGGCAGGTGGTGGTGTATCAACAGACAGTTTAATTGCCTTGGTGAAAAACGCGAACGTTTCAATCGATATTCAATCACCGTATTTGATAACAACAGAGCTGGGACGAAATTTATTTAAAGATGCTGTGCAGCGTGGTGTGAAGGTGCGTGTGTTGACAAACAGTCTTGCTTCGACAGATAATCTTGAAGCCTTCAGCGGCTATCAGCGCGACAGAGCAGCATTGTTAGCAACAGGTGTTGAAATTTATGAATTCAAACCTGATGCAGCAGAGCGTTATCAAGTGATGACAGGAGCCTTGCAAGAAAAAATGAATTTCACACCTATCTTTGGCTTACATGCCAAGTCGATGGTGGTTGATGGTATGATAACTGTTATCGGTACCTTCAATTTAGATCCGCGTAGCGCAAACCTCAACACCGAATGCATTACCATAATATACGACAAACAAATAAGCACACACGTGTTGACTGGGATGGAAGTAGAGTTTCAAACTGAAAATTCTTGGCATACGACAAGCACCTTTAACCCAGATGCAGAAGCTGGCACGAAGAAGCAAGTAAAAACGTTTACTCGGAAAGTAATTCCTAAAGATATTTTGTAAGGGTATTGGCATAACAATCTAAACCTATGAGGTTTTGTTTATTAGATACCTCATCTTTAAATGTCAAATCATATATAGGTAAGCGCATTCGTAAAACCTTCGAAACCTCCTATGTTTGTGAGCATAAATACGCATAGAGTCAAAATGCACTTTTGATTTGTTTAAATTATCTTTATTGATATTTAACTAGTAATAGATATTTAAATATCAAATGATTGATTATTCGTGATGACTCAGCGGAGTCACATGTTTATAGCATAATCGGTTGCGTAGATGCTACGACCCCAGCGGGCTCGAACGATTTTATATTGAGTTTGAATTTAAATAAGAAAAGGAGTACTGTTACAGCACTCCTTTCTGTTAAAGTATAAATAGTGGTACGAATTATTTTCCACCAAATAAATACGCTACACTAAACGACATTGATTTGTTGTACGATTTAGACCAATCCCCTCTAGTGTCTTCAATAGTTTCGTTGGCATTGTGTGCACTAATATTTGATATTCCCATGTTATATACGGCAGAAAATACAAACGCTTTGTATTGACAACCAATGCCATAATTGATGCCCATATCTAAACCATTTATGTAGGTATTATTATCGCCAACAACGTTTGGATCTTTTTTCATTTTGATTGTTGACTCCGTATTTTTAGGAGCATTCCCATTTGTATATGTTTTATCTGTTTCTTCTTTGCCAC
>JAYTLG010000329.1:0-5052 GCA_043729555.1 Cytophaga sp. | reverse complement strand
AGTTGTTTCTAAGGTACCCAAACCTGTGTTCAATGACGACCAAGAAATTGTTGCAACAGCAGATGTGAAGACGCCGTGATCCGTAGCTACATACCAACTAGTGCCATTATTAGAAATGTCTTTTATTTCATACGATGCTTGCAAGCCTGCCATAGCTAGTGTATACGTGGGTGCTGTTACAGTGCTTGCAGATGACACTACATACAATCCATTTTCATTCAATACCATCAATTCGTTTGTAGAGATATTGTATGACAAAACATTTGTACCCGAAACATGTTCTGTATTTACATCATTAAAATCGAACCAGGTAGTACCATTATTATCTGTTGCATACACACCACCTTCGCCTGTTGTGATAAATATACGTGTAGCCGATTTTACAATTGCTGTAATATCTAGATGATGCAAGGTACCATTTACTGGAGCCCACGTAGCACCTTTGTTTGTCGACAAATACAACCCTGTTGTTGTACCCGCCATTAAGGTTGTTGCATTGATCGCAATCAAACTTGTAACCTTTAAATTCGTCAAGCCATTATTTATTTTTTTGAAATATCGATCGCTACCATCAAAACCGTTCCAAATATAGATCCCGCTATCAGCAGTTGCCGCATACAAATCGGCACCGGTATGTGCAAGTGCTGTAATCTTACCACTTTTCAAGCCAACAGCACGCGATCTCCAGCCAACCAACAATGGACTCGTACTTGCATAGACGCCACCTTCAGCAGTGCCTACAAATACAGTATCAGCAGAAACAATTGAACACGTAATAGTGCCGCCGTATGGACCTTTAGAACCAAAGTGCGCATTTGAAGTTGCTGCAAAAGCAAGTATTAATAAGATGCTTATAAATACAGTGGCTCTATTTTTAATTGTATAATTTTTCATTGTATATTTTCGTTATTATTGTTTTTGAAATTTTATCAAATCCGTTCAATTAAGAACGATCACTAAAAGTCTTAAACAAAATAAACTACTGGAGGCTTCAAAATATCAAACATACATGTCCGTTCCTTTCCCATTAAAAAACCTTCGCTATAAACTTTTTCAGCTAAATTATTTTTCAAAGAAAAAAAATGCACGTGTACATCACAAAACAATTCCACTTTGTCTTTTACATATGAAAATGTATTTGTTGCAGCATCACCATTGTGTTCTTCTAATTGAATCTTCAAATAACAATGTCCGTTACAGGCATTCACTGCACTGCTTCGTTGTACACACAACTCCTTAACAATATATTTTTGATTTATTTTAAATCGAAAATAGACACACGTATTCACACTAACTTGTAGTATAAATAACAGTGCGCATACAATCGAGATAAAGCGAAGCATTTTTAAATTATAAATTATGAATTAGTTAAAGTTGAACGTTGGTTAACTGCTGCTGTTGGTGTCCACCGCGGCGAAATTATTCTAATTCGTCGGACCACAAAAAGTGGTCCGACGAATTAGAATAATCTAACAGTAATCTTAATTTTCGTACTTAAACATTTTAGAAATATTAGCCGCAACATCAATTGCTATCGACGTTATATTGTCAGCCGATGTTGCAACAGTTAAATTTGTTTCGTCCAACAAATCAATACCATCAAACAACTCCGCATAATCGGCTTTCATATGAATAAATGTTGTTGCATTTGGTTGCACGGCATAATTTTGAACAGGCATAGACACTTGTGTTAAGCGTGCATTTGTACCTATTACATATTGAAAGGGAACCATATCAATATCTGCTGCAGTTGCTGCAAGCGTTGTATCAATTTTACCAACACATTTCATAAACACATAATTATTGGCTTGAGCAGTTGGCGAAAACCACATATCTGCATTGTTCAATATTCCTGCGCCCGATGGTACACGCGCATTTAAAACAGGTGACAAACCAACGTTAAAACGTATCGATTTATAATTCCCTACGGGGACTTTACCCAATGAATATACTTGATTTATAATATCTGTTAATATGATGCTATCACCAACATAATATAAACTACCATCGTACTTTACCAAAGCAACCTCTGAGATGTACAACTGAGAGATGCTTAATGATATTTTTCGATTACTTGTATTTCTATACACCGCATTATAAAGTTCAACTTCCTCTTCGCCGATGTATGTATGCAAATGCAATTTCAATGTTGCAGTTTCAACTGGCAAAGGTTCTGTTCCATTATCCTCTGGATTGCAGCTTGCAACTAAAACACCTAATAAGATTATTCCTATAAAAACTACTTTTTTCATTTTCGTATAATTAAATTAAAATACAATTGAATACATGAGATGTATATTATAATATTGACTCGGTTGAATTCCGATTGAATTTTGATAAAGTGGCACACCCACTTCAAGCGCTACTTTATTACGCCCAAGAAAGTAGGCATTTAAACCTGCATATAATAAAACGTTTGTTCCGCCGTAATTCGCCGCATTAGCAGAGGGTTCGCTGTACGCATACTGTGCCGGATCATAACCGTTCATTGCACCAACATGTGTTACTTCAGCACGCAGCGAAGAACTGAGCCAATGGATAAATTGATACGCAAGCCAATTGTTAAATACGGTTTCGTTTCCTAATTTATAACCAACGCTGTTGTAGCCTGTGCGAATGCTAGAATAAATCTGGATGCTTGCCATTACCTTATTGTCTTTAAACGTATACGTTAGGCCTGGTAAAATATCCCAAGTGCCAGAACCTTCTTGCATCATATATGGATAACGTATACCCGGATACATACTGGAAGCATTTCCTGTTTTCTGAATAGACCCTGTGGGGATAGACAAACCACCACTTACCAATACATGATGTTTTTTTGAATTTACGATTGAATACAGAGCTGTAACCGATACATCACCCAAACCAGATGTTGTCATATCATGCGCAGAACCAGATGCAGTAGAACCCGAATGTACATGCCCACTTCCTTCAGGCGCAACCATGTTCATCTTTGTAACATTGTATTCAAACATGGTCATTAATGTTAGGCGCTTGCTTACTCCATACATGGCCATAAACATGTGCATGTCCATCGACATATTATCTGACGACATTAAGTATTGGTTGTAAATTTGATCGTTTGAAATCGAATTAGTGCCTTGTTGCATACCTCGCGATGCCATATTCATGTAGCGATACGACAACATCCACTCGCCTTTTGCGTGTACATGACTAATCATTACACCTGCAGGCGTGGCATCTTTTTCACATATACAGGATGCGCATGTATATGCAGAATCGGCTTGAGCAAAAACAGCCTGTGTTATTGTTAATGCAATAAAGCACAACAATATATTTTTAATATATGTATTCATTAAAATGCATAATTAATCGATAAAGAATACTTACAAGGATTGTAAGCAGCGATCATTAAGCAAATTACTGAGGAGGCTGTATGATAGAATTTACAGGTGATTGATAGCGTGCCAATTCGTAGCCATCTAATAAGGCTAGTTGGGTATCTTCAAAAATTATAGGTGGGGGGTTAAAATCAAAATTAGAAAAATAAAGAAGTACTTCTTCCAAGCCTTTCAACACCGATGGTATTGTTTGCTCTTGGGCTTCTTGCGCTTTCATTTTTTTAGCTAAATAACATTTACCTTGACAGATAGAAGCAGGCTTCGCTTTGTTGATACAAAGTACCGATGCAATGTAGTCTTGATTGAAATTGAAATAGGCTACGTAAACAGATTTGATACTACCTTGCAGCAGCACAATCATTACAAGCATAAGTACCAATACTTTTTTCATCGAAACAAAGCTACACAGATTGGAATGAAATTACAAACAATTATACATCAACAACATGCTCAGAAACGAACGATTAAAATAAATCCAACGTCCATTTCGCCTAAACCATATCTCAAAGCTGCTTTCATCATGTCAGCAATAGCGTATGGTAAGCATAAAAAAAGCTCTTGCAGATTCTGCAAGAGCTTTTTTTAAATATAATCTAGGTATAAATTACTTAGATGTAGAAAGGGACAATTCCCAGCTAGTTATATTAAAGTAATCACCTCCAACGTCATCAGACATATACAATGTCCATGTACCATTTGGAGTATCGCCTTTAAAACCAGCAAAAGTTGTGATAGTACCTGTATAAGTATAACCAGAATTCAAAGTACCTGCAGGCTTAAATGTTCCTGTAAAATTAGCAGTAGAACCTGTTCCACTTGACCATACATCCGCTGATACTGAACCTGCATCTGAAAATGTAACGTCTATTAAACTACTTGAAGCGTCCGTTGGATCAGTCATCAATTCAAGGATTTTACCTGATGGAGACCGTAAAAACAATTCTGCTTCACCCAAAAGAGCGTGAGATCCTTGAAATCTAACTTTTACATCATGTACATTATTAGAGAATCCAGATGCTGTGATACTTCTAGAGATAGAACCTACATCAATTGCACCAGTTGATGAATTTACACCTGCAGATGCAAATGCAGTTACTTCATTATCCTTTTTTTTACATGCAGATAAAATTGATCCTGCAACAAGTAATAGTGTTAAAATCTTAGCTGTTTTTTTCATAACGTGTTTGAATTTTTTATTAGTAATTTATTGTGTTTAAATTCGATAACAAATGTACATATTAAATGATGTTCCGCAAAATAAATCCTATATTCTTCACACCGCAAGAATAAAATAATGATTCTAAAGGTTGAATTTTTCGTATACTTTATCCAACAATTACTTATACATATTTGGCATATATACATTCATTCGAGCATCGGCTCCATCTAAACGCGCTTCCTGTTTTTGAGTGATTTGCGTTGTATTTTTCTTTAACTTTTCTTTCAAAGAGGTCAACTCATCTCTCAATACATTATATGCATTGATGTTACGCTCACGATCCTCAGGAGCGTATAACAGTTCTGATTTATAAAGATTTGCAAATTCAATAAACAATTCTGCAAATTTTTCATATTTCAAAACCTGTTCTTCTAAACTGGCATCGGGCATTTTCCTAAAATTATAAGCGCGATCCGAGAAGTCTGTTTTTAAATAGGTCACGGCAGGTGTTAAAGAATCCTTCTTGAG
>JAYTLG010000328.1:0-5408 GCA_043729555.1 Cytophaga sp. | reverse complement strand
AAGTTTGTCCTGCTGATTGGAATCAAAAGAAAAAAGCAATTAAAGAAACTGTTGAAAGTGTGAGTGAATACTTGGCTAAGTAATACATTCGAATGACATGCAAAAACTCCCTCTATTTTTTAGAGGGAGTTTTTGCATGTTATTCCAAGAATTAAGCACCAAATAACAAACTCCAAATAACAAATAAATTACAAGTTCCAATTCATCAAACCGCCTTAGATAAGCTCTTTGTCCAGAAGCATCTGGATTGTTTAGCTTATTGTTTGAACGTGTTAATATTGGAGCTTATTTGTTATTTAGAGTTTGTTATTTAAAATTTGACATAATTCACTTCGTTAATATTGAAAGGCAACCAAATAACTATTCCACTACATCTATAACGCTTACTCTTCTATATAATCTAAATCCTTACCAAAGGTTTCTGAAAGCTTAGTTAAAGAATAAAATGAGATCAACAAGATGGCAGCACTTACTGTGTAACTTGCCCAAAACACATCGGAACGCACATAAATAAAATCATAAATCAATGCAATTAACACCAGCGATCCTCTAATAAAATTGGGGACTGTCGTTGCTACTGTCGCTCGTAAGTTCGTTCCAAATTGCTCGGAACCTACGGTTACAAAGACTGCCCAAAAGCCTACTGAAAATCCTAACATGGTAATACATGAATAAAATACCCACGCTGGCACATTGTTTAAATTTAAATACACCACAATCGTAACAGCACATAGCGCATAAAATAAAGCAAATACTTTTTTTCTACTTTGCAACAATTGACTGATCAAGCCGCTCGCTAAATCACCCACAATTAAACCAGCGTAGCACAACATTACACACATGCCTTGTTTAACCTCACCTTGAATATGTAAAACCTTAGACAGCTCTGGAGCTCTTGCTACGAGAATACCAATAATAAACCAAACGGGTAATCCAATGAGAATACAGTGCAAGTATTTGGAGAAAATTTGACGATTAGAAAAGAGGTGTAAAAAATTACCCTTTGATACTTTTTGATGTTGAACTTTTTCAAATATACCAGACTCAAACACACCGATACGAAGCAATAATAAAGACAGACCCAATCCTCCTCCGACTAAATAAGCAACTTTCCAACCCATGCTACCTCCTACCAAGGCAGCAACGACAGCACCTGTAACTCCAACAGATGCAACAACCATGGTACCGTAACCGCGGTATTTTTTATCCATCACTTCTGCAACCAAAGTGATTCCAGCTCCTAATTCACCTGCTAGGCCTAGGCCTGCAAAGAAACGGCAAACGATATACAGTTCCATATTAGGAACAAATGCGTTAGCGATGTTAGCGATCGAATACAAGAATATTGAACCAAATAACACAGACAAACGCCCTTTTTTATCGCCCAGCACACCCCAAAATATTCCGCCAATCAACATCCCAATCATTTGAACATTGAGTAGAAACTGAAATTTGTCCAAGATTTGGTCTTGGGTTAAGGTATTATTAAACAACTCTCGAATGCTGTCCTTGCCGATCACTAAAAAAAGCACCAAATCATAAACATCCACAAAATAACCCAATGCGGCAACGATTACGGTAACATTAACGACATTCTTAAACACCTTTTGGTCCATGATATATTTTTAAATCCACATTAAAATTAATAAAACTTAGTAATTTATTAACTTAGTAGGCTGTTTTAAATTGAAAGCAATTACATGCGCATTTTATACCACCTGGGAATACTCGGATTTTCTTTCATTTTGCACCTCGCTGCTCTGTTCGGTCATCGTAAGGCAACGTTATGGATTGAAGGAAGAAAGGATTGGAAAATCCGACTGACGGAAAAATTCAAAGGGGTATCTTCTTGTATTTGGATCCATTGCGCATCTTTGGGTGAATATGAATTATCGGTACCGCTCATTAAAGAAATCAAAAAAAGTAATCCGTCGCAACACCTATTGATTACTTTCTTTTCACCGTCCGGATTTGAAGTGAAGAAAAATGAATCATCGGTATTTCATGTTGCGTACCTCCCTATCGACAGTGCTGCCAATGCACGCGACTTGATCGACATCATTCGTCCAGAACTCGTTTTCTTTGCAAAGTACGATTATTGGTTTCACTACCTCAATGAACTCAAAGCACAATCGATACCTACCTACGTATTTTCTGCGAGCTTCAGACCTTCTCAAGTATTTTTTAAATCGTATGGTGCATGGTACAAAACAATGCTACTCAACTTTACAGCACTGTTTGTGATCGAAGAAGCATCTAAAAAACTATTACAAAGCGTCGGAATACATAATGTAATTGTAGCTGGAGACACTCGATACGACAGGGTTTCTGACACAGCACATGCCAATAGAGACATTCCTTTTATAGAAAACTTCAAAAGTAACAACCATCTGATTATTTCTGGAAGTACTTGGGCTGAAGACGAAGATGTATTGATTCCATTCATCAATCAATTGCTACCGAATTTAAAATTTATTATTGCTCCGCATGAAATTGAAGAATCACACCTGCAAGGCATAGAAAAAAAGTTAACGGTACCTTCTGTACGTTATTCAACGCTTTCATCAGATTCTATTGTATCAAACATCACAGTGATCATTATAGACAACATCGGCATGTTGTCTGCGCTTTATAAATACGGCGACATCGCTTACATTGGTGGGGCGTTCAAACAGGGTCTGCATAACATTCTTGAACCACTATCCTTTGGACTTCCTGTTGTATTCGGCCCACATTACAAGAGATTTCCTGAAGCCATTTCTTTCATCGAAGCAGAAGGAGCTTTCAGTATTTCAGACACCAATACACTGAGTCTAAAAATAAAAGAAATTAGCGCGCCGAATGTATTAGAAAATATAAAAAAAAGTAACAGTACTCTTATTGCACAACATATCGGAGCAACAAAAAAAATAACACAAAGCATTCAATGGCAGAATTAATAAAAGGAATTATCGTAAAGTCAACAGGTTCTTGGTACGATGTACGTTTAATGGATCATACCATTATCAAGGCTAGGCTACGCGGTAAATTCAAAACACATAACCTGAAAGTAACGAACCCCATTGCTGTTGGAGATATTGTGGCTTTGCGAAAAGAAATCGATAATGAAAACTATACGATTGAACAAATAGAAAAAAGAACCAATTACCTGATTCGAAAGTCAACACGAAAAACAGCGTTTGGTCATTTATTGGGATCAAACATCGACCAAGCAATGTTGATCTTCACACTGGCACAGCCACGTACTTCTCTGGGTTTCGTAGATCGATTTTTAGTTTCTTGTGAAAGCTTTAGACTGCAAGCATTATTAGTCATTAACAAAACAGATTTGTTTACTGAAGAAGACTGGGAATCAGCACAAGCTTTTAAAGACATCTACAATCAAGTTGGCTATACCGTTTTATTTACATCAACCATTACGGGCGAAGGGTTAGAAGAAGTACAAACTCATTTAAAAAATAAAACATCGCTCATTGCTGGACATTCAGGCGTTGGTAAGTCTAGCTTATTAAATGTACTCTGTCCTCACCTAGATATTAAAACTTCTGATATTTCTGTTTCTTCTAACAAAGGAGTACATACAACCACGTTTGCAGAAATGCATGAAATCGATGAAAACTCTTACCTTATCGATACGCCAGGCGTAAAGGAATGGGGCTTGTATGAAATTAGCAAAGCAGAAATTTGTCATTTCTATCCAGAGATGAGAATACATCTTGGACAATGCAAATTCAACAACTGTCAACACTACAACGAACCAGGGTGTAAGGTATTAGAAAAAGTAAAACAAGGTATTATTCCACTGTCGAGGTATCAAAACTACCTTAACATTTTAATGGAAGAAGAAGGACATAAATAATACACGTCTTAAAAATGAATGGTAACGGTATGTCGAGCACCTACATTTTCATAAAAGATAGTAAAGCCAGAGACTTCACATATTTTTTTAACGATTGGAAGACCCAACCCGATTGAGTTTTTCTTTTCTCCTAACTTTACAAAACGATCAAAAATAGTATTCACATTTCCTTCTAAAGGTTTTCCTGAATTAGAAATAATAATTTTATTGTCACCTACTTCAATGGCAATATCTCCTTCAGGAATATTATGACGTATAGCATTTGAAATAAGATTTGTCATTAAGATATCGATCAATACTTGATTGGCCTTTACAAATAAATTGTCCTTGTATTTTTCATGAACCGTAATTTTACGTACTTCTAAAATACCTGAAAAATACTGGATCATTTTCTTAGATACCTCTACAATATCAATCGTTGAGACATCGATAAACTGATTGCTGCTGATCTGAGTAAGTAGCAGCAATCCTTTACTCAATGATGAAATTCGCTTCGTTGCTTCCAACACAGAACTTACTTGATTCATCTCTTCTTCTTTTAGATTAGGAGATTGAATCATGTTTTCAATACTGTTTTGAATAATGGCTAAAGGCGTTTGAAGTTCATGCGAAAAATTTTCATTAAACTCCTTTTGTGTTTTATAGTCCTCATTGATCTTCGATGTAATAACAAACAGGTCGTTTGAAAGTGTATCAAATTCAATGATCGACTTTTTTTGATACTCAACAATATTACCTTTTTTAATGTCGTAATTCCTTAACTGATCTATAATAGAATAAAAAGGTGCCCAAACACGTACAGAGATAAAATTACTAATTCCCAATATCCCGACGAGTAAAATCATGAACATAACAATGCCAATGGGCACGATGGATTGAATCAACTCATCTTCTTTAGCTAAGGACTGCTTAATTTTCAACAAGTAGTAAACATTATCGTGAACAAAAACAGATTCAAGTTGACGATATTTTACAGTAGTCGTAGAATCGTGATGAGTATTTAAGGTATAAAAGTGATCGTAAACTTGATGATACGAAAGCCCTAATTTTTTAATCACAGTCGCTTCATTGAATTTCAATGAGTCAACATTGTTTTCATATTTTAAATTATCGATTAATATTATTTTCTCTTGATGCAGCGCTTCATCTATACCATCGTATATCACCTGCTTAATCGAAAAATAAAAAAACAAAGACCCTATCGTAAAAACAAATAAAGTATAGACAAGGTAATAACGAGTAGTTTTAACGAGTAATTTCATTAGCTTGAAAATTTATACCCTACACCATAGACTGTTTTAATGTAATCGTTTGCACCCGCTTCTATCAGTTTTTTTCTCGTATTTTTAATGTGAGTATAAATAAAATCTAAGGAGTCGACTGAATCGACGTAGTCTCCCCAGATATGCTCCACCAAAGACTCTTTGGGAATAACTCGACCGATATTTGACAAGAAGTACAATATTATTTCATACTCTTTACCTGTTAAATTAAGCACTACTCCATTTACTAAAACTTCTCTTGCATTTACATTGAGTGTAATTTCATG
>JAYTLG010000327.1:0-3628 GCA_043729555.1 Cytophaga sp. | reverse complement strand
TTTAAATTATTTTTCAAATTCAATACCGAACGAACATATGATCTTTCATCAAAATCAGACAGCACCACACCTGCTTTTGCAGATTCAACTTGTTCTTTCACATCTCCTACGTTATCATTGCAAATTACAGGAATGCCCATTGCCATAATTTCAGCCAATTTGGTGGGCGATGAACTTTTTTTAGAATAGGAAGGCTTGATAAAAAAGAGTGAAAATTGACTCATAGATATGTAATAGGGAACTTCCTTTCGTTGTGCTTTCACTACCCGAATATCGTCTTTGCTCAACCCGTGCTTTAGTGCTATCTTTACAATGTCGCTTTCATTTTCAGGGGTAATGAATAAAAAAACAGCATTCGAAATCTGTGTTTTAAATACCTTATAATAATCAAACATTTCATCAATCATATACCAAGTCCCAATTGACCCCAAGTAGCTGACAACAATCTTATCTTCTATGTTTAATAATTGTTTCTTCTGCTGAAACAATTCCGTTACAATATTTTTGACTGAAAAAATTTCCAAGTCTGCGCAACAAGGTATTATTTTGAAATTTATTTTATCTGAAACATATCCCCATTGCTTCATTTCTAAATAACTATTCTGTGTCAACGTAACAACATAATCTGCATTCAATAAACATTTCTTTTCTATCCATTTAAAAAAAATATAGACCATTTTAAATACAGGATTTCTTAAATTCCACAATCCACCATCCACGCGCTCATCGGCCCAAAAGCCTCGCATGTCAAAAATAAACTTCGTTTTAAAATATTGTTTCGACAACAAACCCATGATTGCAGAAATATAACTCCTAGAATGCACAGCTTGAAAGGCATCTTTATTGTAAAGTTTTCTCAAAAAAAAGATGCCCATTATTAAATCCCAAATAGTGGCTAGAATAGAAAATCGTTTGTGGTATTTTTTAGGATACCAATTAATATCTCTCGAAGAAATTAATTCTTCTATGATATACTTATTCGATTCGAACTTTTCAGGCTTTTCAAAACTTAAGATAGAGAAGCGATAGCCTTGCTCTTCCAAGCCCATGATGTAAGGCAGTACTTGAGACTGACCTAAAAAATCTGTAAGGCCATCGTATGTGATATATAGTATGTGTTTTTTCTTCATTACGTATATATCACTTATGATGGCCTTGCATTCTATTAGTTATACAACGTTAAACGCATCGCGATAGACAGAAGTTATGCCTTCTTTCAACCCGATTTTATATTTCCAACCCAATTTTTCAATTTTAGAAACATCCATTAATTTACGTGGAGTACCATCAGGCTTCGAAGCATCAAATTTCAACTCGCCTGTAAACCCAACAACATCTTTTATCATATTGGCCAATTCTTTAATACTCAAATCAACACCACTGCCAATATTTACAATTCCCTTGTCGTTATAATTTTCCATTAAATAATAACACGCTTCGGCAAGGTCATCTACATGTAAAAATTCACGCAATGGAGAACCAGAGCCCCAAACCTCAACTGTTGCTTGACTCGTTTCTTTTGCTTCATGAAACTTGCGTAGTAATGCAGGCAATACGTGCGAATTACTTAAATCATAATTATCATTCGGACCATATAAATTTGTAGGCATCGCTGAAATAAAATTGCAGCCATACTGATCTTTATATGCTTCGCACATTTTTATACCAGCAATCTTTGCAATTGCATAGGGCTCGTTTGTTGGCTCTAATATCCCAGTAAGTAGATATTCTTCTTTCAAAGGTTGCGGCGCCATCTTCGGATAAATACACGATGAACCTAAGAATAATAGTTTTTCAACTTTGGTCTCGTAAGCCTGATGTATAACATTAGCTTCCATGATTAAGTTGTCGTAAATAAAATCTGCTCTATAAATATTATTTGCGTTAATCCCCCCCACTTTGGCGGCAGCAAGAATTACAAATGCAGGCTTTTCTGTTTGGAAAAATGTACGCACCTGTTGTTGGTCTCTTAAATCAAGTTCTTTAGAAGTTCTTGTCAAGATGTTTGTAAAGCCTTTCGATTCTAACAAACGAACAATGGCAGAACCAACCATACCTCTATGGCCAGCAACATATATTTTACTATTCTTATTCATGATTACTCGTTTTGACTTAGTGTTTTAAAGCCACCTTTTCGTAAGTACTCATCTTTTTGAAACAACAAAACATCCGCATCAACCATTTCGTTCACCAGCATTTTAAGATTGTATTTTGGCTTCCACTTTAACAGTTTTTTGCATTTCGATGCATCGCCAATTAACAATTCTACTTCTGTAGGTCTGAAATATTTTTTATCGACAGATACCACTACAGTACCTTTCTTCACTTGAAACTCTTTATTCTTACAAGACTTTACTACAGCGGTTTCTTTAACGCCTTTACCTTTAAATTCAATCTCGATACCAACACGTGCAAAAGCCATTGTAACAAAATCTCTTACCGTTGTTGTCACACCTGTTGCAATAACAAAATCTTCAGCCTTCTTCTGCTGCAAAATCAACCACATTGCTTCTACATAATCCTTCGCATGTCCCCAATCACGTTTTGAATCTAAGTTGCCAAGGTACACTCTGTCCTGAGCTCCTAAAGCAATGCGTGCTACAGCTCTTGTGATTTTTCTTGTAACAAATGTTTCGCCACGTAAGGGAGATTCATGATTGAATAAAATACCATTACATGCAAAAATGTCGTATGCTTCTCTGTAGTTTACTGTAATCCAGTATGCATACATTTTTGCAACTGCATACGGAGAACGAGGATAGAAAGGTGTTGTTTCTTTTTGAGGAACCTCTTGCACCAATCCGTACAATTCAGATGTAGATGCTTGATAGATTTTAGTCCTCTTCTCTAATTTTAAAATTCGTATTGCTTCTAGAATACGCAAGGTGCCAATACCATCTGCATTAGCTGTATATTCTGGCGTATCAAAACTCACCTTAACGTGAGACATTGCACCTAAATTATATATTTCATCCGGTTGAACTTCTTGAATAATGCGAATTAAATTCGTTGAGTCCGTCAAATCCCCATAATGCAATTTGAATTTTACATTTTTTTCATGTTGATCAACATACAAATGATCAATACGGTCTGTATTAAACAACGAAGATCTTCTTTTCACTCCATGTACTTCGTATCCTTTTTTTAATAAAAATTCACTCAAGTATGCGCCATCTTGCCCAGTAACTCCTGTAATCAATGCAACTTTCATCTTACTCCTAGTTTAAATTATATGACTGTTAGCGAAAACAATCCAATTATTTCTATTCTACAAAAATACTATTTCTATTGATTAAATGAACTCAACACATGTATTTCTTCCACCAAAATTGAAAAACAATGATCGACCAAATTTGAGATTCGTCTATGTTGCCATTTTTATGGATGCTTAAGCGTATTTTATTTATATAATCCCAATTAAAAACTTGTTGCTGTTCAATAAAGTCTTTTTCGAACAACTCATTCAATATCCACGCCTTTAATTCCTTAGAAAACAGGACTGTAAGAGGTACATCGAATCCATGTTTCGGTTTAGACAGTATAGCATCTGACAATTCATCTTTAAATGCATTTCGTAATACTTGCTTGGTGCCATCTTTATTTACTTTGTAGGAAGAAGGTAGGCCAG
>JAYTLG010000326.1:0-6745 GCA_043729555.1 Cytophaga sp. | reverse complement strand
TCAACTCGCTTCTGTAATGTGGGAAGTTTTCTATAAATGGCAAAAGATTTAAGAAAATCGAGTTTTTCGATTGCTGGTGAGCCTAGTAATGTAGTACCTTCTTCGGTTATGGTTCTACCGATGCCCGCTTGTGCAGCTATTGTTGTTTTGTTTGCTATTTTAATATGTCCAATAATTCCTACTTGACCAGCAATGATGCAATTGTCACCAATGGTTGTAGATCCCGAAATGCCTGCTTGTGCGGCAATTACAGTGTTTTTCCCAACTTTTACGTTGTGGGCAATTTGTATTAGATTGTCAATTTTGACGCCATCGCTAATAATTGTAGAGCCCATTGTTGCACAGTCGATAACTGTATTTGCGCCAATGTCTACGTGATTTCCAATAATAACATTGCCAATTTGGGGGATTGTTTTGTAGCTGCCATCCGTTTGTGGCGCAAAACCAAATCCATCACTTCCAATTACACAGCCGGAGTGTATGGTAACATACTGACCCAGTTCGCAATTAGCGTATATTTTAACACCTGCAAAAAGTGTAGTATTGTCGCCTATGGTAACATTGTCGCCGATATAAACGTGCGGATATATTTTTACATTTGCGCCAACCTGGCAATTATTGCCAATGTATGCAAATGCTCCTATATAATGATTATCACCAATCGTTGCGTTTTTTCCTAAAAAACTAGGTTCCTCTTTGCCCATTTTTGATCCAAGCATTGCTTGTTGGTAGGCTTCAAGAATTGTTGTGAAACTTGTATATGGATCTTCTACTAAAATTAATGAAGTTGTAATAGGCTCTTTGGGTAGGAAATCTTTTTTAACAATAACCGCACTCGCTTGGGTCGTGTAGATGAAATTCTCATACTTTGGATTAGAAAGAAATGAGATACTACCCGCTGCCGCTTCTTCGATTTTGGCTATAGAATTAACCTTAACTTCTCCGTTTCCTTTTACTTCACCCCCCAGTAGGTGTGCTATTTCCTCTAAAGTAAACTCCATAGAATATAAATATCTAATTTCCCTGTGGTTATTACTTACAAATATACATTTTTTGGACAGCAAACGTAATGTTTGGTCACTATTTTACTCAATGCTTGAATGTTTGGCAAATCGGATGCTAAAGCAACATCTAGCACCTGCTTGTTCTTCATTTTGACCTTAATTTGGCTGTCTTCTGCTAAGTAAGCTGCATTGCTAATTGTGCCATTCAATAAAAAGAAATCGAAATCATTTTCATGGATTCCTAAGTTCTTTATTAGCTGGTTTTTATACGCTTCTTTTTGTTCTTCTGAAAAAGGGTTTGGTTGAATATGGACTGAGAATAATTTTCTATTTAAGAGCATTTTGCTGATCGATGAGATAACAACATCGTCCTCTTTTGCCCATTGCTTGATTGCATACCATAAATCAACATCGTCAAGTTTTAGAAAGTCCGATAGAAGTTGTTCTTCGCTAAGCAATTGCTCGAATGTTACTTCTGTATTTAAAAATGTAGATAAATAAGGCGGGTGGAATGTTAGTTTGCCGATTTTAATCAGATGTTTCGCGCGCTTCACGATAGATACAACCATATTTTCTGCACTAACGGTTGTTTTATGTAAATACACCTGCCAATACATAAGACGACGGGCTGATAAGAAATTTTCTATGCTGTAAATTCCTTTTTCTTCAACAACTAATTCATCTTCATGCAAATCGAGCATTTTGATCAAGCGGTCGGCACCTATAGTACCTTCGGAAACGCCTGTAAAGAAACTGTCTCTGCTCAAATAGTCCATGCGATCCATGTCCAATTGACTCGATACCAACTGATGAAAAAATGGTCGACTGTATGTGTTCGTAAATATTTGAATCGCCAAGTTTAGTTTGCCATTAAACTCTTTGTTAAGACTTTCCATGATAAACCTTGAAAGCTCTTCGTGTTTGATGTTGGCTAATAATGCATATTCCAAGGCATGTGAAAGCGGGCCATGTCCAATATCATGCAATAAGATGGCTAATTGTGCAGCTTCAAATTCTTCGGAGGATATTTTATGTCCTTTGCTTTGCAGCGATTTCAATGCTTCGGTCATGAGATGCATTGCCCCCAATGCATGATGAAAGCGCGTGTGTATTGCGCCCGGATAAACCATCTCCGTTAGCCCCAATTGACGTATCCTTCTTAGGCGTTGAAAATACGGGTGTTGAATAACTTCAAATATTAAATCTGTAGGGATGTTTACAAATCCCCATACAGGGTCATTGATTACTTTTTTCTTATTGATCATAAAATTGTTTAACGACCTTAAAATACTATTTTTATTTCTACGTTTTAATAAAAAAACAAAAACACATGCAAAAATATCATATTCTTTGGGCCGACGACGAAATAGATTTACTAAAACCACATATTATTTTCCTAAATAATAAAGGATATGAAGTAACTACCGTCACAAATGGCATTGATGCATTGGAATTGTGTAGCGCTAAAAATTTCGATATTATTTTTCTGGATGAAAATATGCCCGGTTTGAGCGGACTCGAAACGTTGGTGAAAATCAAAGAGGTGAAGCCGCTTGTTCCAATTGTAATGATTACCAAGAATGAAGAGGAGCATATTATGGAAGAGGCAATCGGCTCTAAGATTGCTGATTATTTAATTAAGCCGATAAATCCCAATCAAATATTAATGTCGATTAAAAAGCTTTTGCAAAATAAAGAGCTCGTGAATGACAAGACTACATCTTCCTATCGACAAGAATTTGCTGCTATTAGCATGAGCCTGAGTGATAAGTTGGATTATAATGAATGGATCGATTTATATAAAAAGATTGTTCGATGGGAAATCGAAATAGATAATATTGGAGATAATAGTTTAAAAGAAATTTTATTGTCGCAAAAGTCTGAAGGAAATCAACAATTTTTCAAAACAGTAAAAGCGCATTATGAAGGCTGGATAAACCAATCTTCAGAGGATAAACCTATATTTTCGCATACGGTTGTTCGAAAGAAAATTTTACCAATTGTCAAGGAAGAAAAGGTTTTTGTCTTATTGATTGATAATTTAAGATACGATCAATGGAAAGTTTTGGAACCATTGATCGCCGAATATTACAAAACGATTTCAGAAGAATTGTATTATTCAATTTTGCCTACAACAACCATGTATGCACGTAATGCTTTTTTTGCAGGAATGATGCCTTCTGAAATAGAGAAAAAACATCCAGGTTTTTATAACGGGGAAGAAGATGAATTGGGGAGAAATAATTTGGAAGAAGAATTGCTTCGCGATCAATTAAAGAAAAATGGTTTGGATGTGAAATTTTCGTATCAGAAGATTACAAATCTAAATCAAGGAAAAGCCTTGTGCGATGGAATTAAAAATATTTTAGATAACCCATTGAATGTAGTTGTATATAATTTTGTAGATATGTTGTCGCATGCGCGTTCGGATATGGATGTATTAAAAGAATTAGCACCAGATGAATCTGCATACAGATCAATCACGGCGAGCTGGTTTAAGCATTCACCCCTTCAAGAGCTGATACAAATATTAAGTTACAAAAAGATAAAGCTTGTTATAACAACCGATCATGGTACGATTCGCGTTAATAAGGCACACAAAATTGTAGGGGATAAGTCAACCAATACAAATATGCGTTATAAAGTGGGGAAGAATTTGGGATTTGATGCGTCGAATTATTTGATGGAAATTAAAAAACCTGAAAATGTATTTTTACCGAAAGTAAATATGTCGGATGCTTACGTATTTGCTGGCGATGAGTTGTTTTTTGTTTATCCGAATAACTATCAAAAATTTGTTCAGATGTATAAAGATACATTCCAGCATGGCGGAATTTCAATGGAAGAAATCTTGATTCCGTTTGTCGTATTGGAACCGAATAGATAGTTACTAGGAGCTAGTTGCTAGGTACTAGACGATAAAAGTGTGTGTACTCTTGTCTAGTTACTAGCATCTACTTCTTAGCAACTAATAACTACTCCTTAAATTTATATCTGAAAATATTTTCCAAATCTTCAGCTTCATCATATAAGGATTGCAAGTCTTTTATAATTCCAGAGTCCAGACCATATACCCAACCATGTATGTCAAGCTCGCGATTTTTCCAAGCCTTTTGTACAACTTTTGTTTTCGCTAAATTTCGCACTTGTTCCACTACATTTAATTCAACCAAACGATTCACACGCACTTCATTATTTTCAATGGCTTCAAGTTCGAGAGCGTTGGTGTTGTAAATTTCTTTAATGTTTCGCAACCAGTTATCTACGTAGCCAAATGAATTGTTTGTAATTGCAGCTGCAACACCACCACAGCCATAGTGGCCACAAACAATGATGTGTTTTACTTTCAAAACTTCAACGGCGTATTCTACCACACTTAATAAATTCAAATCGGTATGTACAACCATGTTTGCAATATTTCGATGTACAAAGAGTTGTCCCGGTTGCGTGCCGGTAACTTCTGTTTCGGGTACGCGACTATCTGAACATCCAATCCAAAGGTATTCGGGGGTTTGTACAGATTTCATTCGGGTAAAATATTCTGCGTCGTTTTGGATTTTCCCTAAGGCCCATTTTTTATTGCCGTTGAGAAGGGTTTCATAACTTTGTTTCATTGCAGTAGTTATTAATGTTTTTGAAGATGTAAGTCGATTTCTTGAATATTAATAAATTGAGTTTCTATATTCCTCTTGATTGCCTCTGTTTTAAACAAGGCAATCGTTTCTAATATATCGTAATCAATGGATTTGATGTTTGCACCATCTAAGATTAATATTGAATTTGGTGGTACATTGTTTAACATTTTTTGTAAAGCTCCTTTATTAATAAAGGAAACGTTTTCAGGAAAAGTGATTAGTGTATGTGGAATTCCATGAATATCTGTAGTCGTTGATTTAATGGGGATGCGCATCATATCTCTAAGAATAAAATACAAGGCTACTAGTAATCCACAAAGTATACCTTTTAACATGTCTGTAAGAAGCATTACAACGATTGTTGTAATAAAAGGCAAGAATTGTTTGATACCCAATGAAAACATCGACTTAAATAAACTGATTTGTGTTAATTTATAACCAGTGAACAATAAAATTACAGCAAGCGAAGCATTCGGTATGAGCGTTAGTATTTCTGGAAAGAAAAGTACACTGATAAGTAATAAGAAGGCATGTGTATATCCAGACAATTTACTCGTTGCCCCCGCATTTATATTGGCAGAGCTTCGAACAATTACGGATGTAACAGGTATTCCACCAACCATTCCACAAGTTATATTGCCGATACCTTGAGCAATTAGTTCTCTGTTGGTAGGCGATGCAACTAAACCTTTCTTTAATTTATCAGATGCGTCTATGCTCAACAATGTTTCTAAACTTGCAACAATGGCTATTGTGAAACCAATGACGTATATTTTTGAATCTGCAAATCCTGAGAAATCAGGAAATCGCAAACTCTCAACTAAATCGCTCGACGATTTAATTGTTGGTAATGCTACAAGGTGACTTTGATATACAAGTATGGAAGGGAATGATAACCCAAACAAGAAATTTAAGCTAACGCCGACAATAACAATCACTAAGGCACTTGGAATAAAAGAAAGTTTGGAATCAGGTTTAATAAAATTCCCATTCCAGAATAGCAAAATCAATATAGATACTAGGCTTATGATTGTTGGGCCTGGTGTAATATAATTTACCATGTTAATTAATTCTGAAAACGTATTTTTTCCATCCGCTTGAAAAAAAGTCATATCCCCTAATGGATCCACATCGTACCCAAAAAGATGGGGGATCTGTTTTACGATTAATATGATACCAATAGCTGACAACATCCCTTTTATAACCGAAGACGGAAAGTAATGTCCAATAATTCCTGCTTTTGCCACCCCTAGCATTATTTGAATTGCTCCCGCAATACAGGTTGCGGCCAACATGGCTTCAAAACTGCCAAGGTCTTTAATGGATGTTATGACAATAGCTGTTAAGCCAGCAGCAGGACCACTTATGCTGTATTTTGCCCCACTAAAAAACATTACTATTAAGCCTCCAATAACACCGCTAATTAGACCTGCAATTGGCGGTGCATTTTGTGCAATGGCTATACCTAGACATAAGGGAAGGGCAACAAAGAAAACAACAATGCCCGCCTGAATGTCTTTTAAATACTCTTTAGTTGACAACATAATTTAATAATTAGTATAAATAAATACAATTGAATAAAAGTATTGCGTTGTCATTGTGTTGATAACGTAATACTCATTAAATAAAACTTCAATAAATGAATTTATACCAATTCGGGCGGCGGGGTAACGATCTCTTTAAAATTAGATTTGAATTTAATCTTGAAAAAATTTAAATCGTGTTTATTACAATTGGATTTCTGTTTCGAAATTAAAGCGCTGTAAGGTGTGTGGATGTTTTTATCTTCAACTTCTTTATTTTTATCATCCGTATTGTTTTCATCATCAGACGATCTAGATTCTTCATCCGTTTCAGAAGAAGAAGTTAATTCGATGGGCGATTTTATTTTTTTGATAAACGTCGCAACATTGGCCTTGACTATTATGCCAAGACTAAACAATAAAAACAATGTAAAGGAAATGAAACGCATTGTGTTTTAATATAAACTACTGAGTTCCTAAATATTTAAAAGATTTGGCGATTAACGAAATGTCCATATATAAATTGTAATCGCGCGCATATATCAAATTAAGCTCTTGAACCGTAATGGGTAAAGAAGTATTC
>JAYTLG010000325.1:0-7442 GCA_043729555.1 Cytophaga sp. | reverse complement strand
CGAAGGATTAATGGGCTTGTCGCGCGCTTTGTCTTATGCTGGTGCGAGCAATGTAATTGTTTCGTTGTGGAAAGTGTCGGATGTTTCTACGCAGTTATATATGCAGTATTTTTATGCGAATTGTGAATTAAGTTGTGAATCTATTGCTGCTGCAAGTTTTACATCAGCTTCACGAACAGCAAAATTGAAATTATTGAATTCGAAAGAATATAGCAGTCCGTATTATTGGTCGGGATTTATTTTAATTGGAAAATAAAAGGAGTTGAATGAAAATTAGCTTGTCGTATTTTAAAATAGTTGTAGTTTGTAAAGTAGTATTCATGGCTGCTTTTTTATTATCGGCTGTGTTTGCACGTGCGCAAGCAAACAATCAATGGAAATATAAAAATGAATTGTACGGCTATTTACAAAATCCTTCTGACTCGGTATTTATAAAAGATCGTGCAGAGCAAGAGTTGCTGCAAGCAGCTAGCTGTACAAATACGGAAGTGCGATACCACTTGAATGCGCGTTCGGGAGAGCTTGTTCAAATTTCTATTAAATCAAAAACTTTTTTTCCGTCCTTTCATATCGTGGAATTAAGAGATACGATTTACAAAACGGTTAATAAAAAGAAGGTGTTTGATTCTGTTCGTATTTCAAATAACATAGACAGTACCTATGCGTACGGGGTTTACGGAAAGGTTCCTGCTACGGAGATTTCAAGTCTTGTTATTCTTCGGAATTATAAAAAAATAACCATTCCTAAAAATGCATATACAGATTTATATAATTTATATTTTTGTGTGGGGCAAAAATCACCAGAGGTTTATATGACAAGGGACAATAAATATCTATTTGTATATTTGCATGGTGGTGATGGTGCAGGGCAATATTCCGTAAAACTTATTTTTGATAAAAATGGATATGTTACTCGTATTATCAATCGACACCCCTGTTTAAAAGATTTCGATTTTCTAGATGGATTTGGTGATTGTGAATAATTTTTAGGCAGTAAATTTTTCAATACAGATTTTACACAGATTTATAGTTGTTATTGCAATTAATTAATCTGAATTTTTATGAAAAATTGGATTCTTTTCAGTCTTATTTCCATGTGTTTTGCTGGTGTAACATCTGTAATTGCAAAATTTGGCATGAAGGGGATCAGCTCTGATTTGGGCCTTGCAATTCGTACAACGGTAGTGTTTACATTTGTGATTTTAAATTACATTGTTTTTCAAAATATAAAAGAGGTTCAGCAATTAACAGCTAGAAATATTGTTTTTTTAGCCATCTCTGGATTAACTACAACTATTTCATGGATATTTTATTATAAGGCCATTAACATTGGAGAGGTCTCGTATGTGGCCTCAATAGATAAAGGAAGTATCGTCATTACATTATTACTTTCACTCATAATATTAGGCGAACCATTAACTCCCAAATTAATAATAGGTGCATCCTTGATAACTATAGGTATGTTGGTATTAACAATTAGATAACATAAATATGAAACGAATAATTTTAGGCTTGTTATTTTTGAATTGCACATTCTTGTATGCTCAGTCTGACAAAGGGGTATCATCGAAAGAAATACCGACAAAAGTATCATCTTATTTAGAAGAACATTTTAAAACACATTCTAAAATTATTTATTATAAAGAGGTTGAAGATGATTCAATCTGTTTTGTAGCAAACTTTAAATTTAAATCTCAAAAATATGCAGTAATGTTTAGTCAGACGGGAGAGTTGATTGAAACAGAAATTCAAATTTCTTTCGAGAAATTCCCTGAAAATATTGAAGCAGCTATTGAAGAAAAATTAAAGTTAGATTTTTCATCCTATAAAATAGTTCAAACACAAGAGGTAGACAATAAGGGCGTACTGTTTTATGAACTTCAAGTTAAAGGGGAAAAGAATAAAGAGCTGTTGTTTTATGAATATTATTTTGACCGAACAGGTGTATTTGTAAAATCTGAAATTATTTCGTTGAAGGCCATTCCTAGCATGTTTTAAATATGAAAAAATTACTAATATGGGGTGTATGTGTATTCGGATTTATACAGGCTCAAGCTCAAAATTTAACGTTTTATGGCATACTGCCTGCCTATTCTCAAACAGGCAGATTAGGCAAAAAGATGGATTACAATATATTTACATCTACCACAATTGATGCGTTTTCGAGTTATCAAAATAATAAAGAATACCCTGCTAAAGATTTGCAATTTTACTTTCAGCCAAGTTTAATTTATAAATTCAATCCCGATTTTAACGTAGCTGTGAGTTATACGTATCAACGTAACAATCCATTATCTACTAATAGCGTAAACGAGCATCGCATTTGGCAACAATGTATTCTCGCACATTCTTTCGGTAAATTACGTATAACAAATCGATTTCGTTTGGAAGAGCGGTTTATTGAAAATCTGTCAACTATGGAGTATCCAATAAGTACACGTTTTAGATATCAACTTGGGTTTAATATGCCTTTACAAGGAAAGACACTTGATGTATATGAATTTTATTTCAATTCATATAATGAATGTTATTTTAGTTTAACAGGAAATAAAAATGCTACCTATAGTGAGAACTGGACTTATGCAGGTTTGGGCTATAAGATGAGTAATTCAAGTCGTTTTGAAATAGGGTATTTATTGCAAATTGGTGTATATGATAAACAGAAAGATTTACGATTCATGAATCTTGCTCAGGTCAGTTGGATTACAAATTTCAATCCGAAGAAGAAAAAATAATAAGCGTTTCACTTAATTTTATATTATAGTATCTTTAATTGTATTAAGATGCTAGTATGTGTCTTGAATTGATGTTTTACTATGAATTGGATATTATTGATTATTGCAGGTCTTTTTGAAGTGGCATTCGCGTTTTGTTTGGGAAAAGCAAAGGAGACGGCAGGGGCGCTATTTTATTTTTGGATTTTGATGTTTTTTATCACATCATCCATTAGCATGTATTTATTGTATCGTGCCATACAAACCTTGCCTATAGGAACTGCTTATGCCGTGTGGACGGGTATTGGTGCTGTTGGAACAGTAGTGGTCGGGATGTTGTTTTTTAAAGAGGCTATTGATTTTTGGCGCGTCTTTTTTATCATTACCTTAATAGCTTCAATTGTTGGATTGAAGTATGTGACACATTGATATAACTTTTATTGATGCGGTATGTATTAAAAACAATGGAAGGTTATTTTATTTTTCCAAGAACCTCTAGCCAGCCTTTATATGTTACGTTTGTTGTTGGATTATTTAGTTCATAATAATAAACACCATCACTAATATTTTGAGATCCCCAATTGTTCGTATAGCCATTCATATTGTAGACCAACGAACCCCATCGGTTGTATATTTTTAAATCCCAATCAGGAATTGGTAGATTTTTTATTGCAAACAAATCATTTTTACCATCATTATTAGGTGTGATTAAGTTAGGTATAATCATATCTGTCGGCGGAGTGGTACAGTTAGGAATTATGTGAAACGTGTCTGTTGTTACACATGCGCCATTTGTTCTTTCCAACCAATATTTCCCGCTCGCTATAATTATGCGGGGTAATGTCTGTGTGCCATCTTCCCAGTTATAATTTGTTTCTGTGAACTGAGGGACTAACAATAAAGGAGGGTCAGTTGTATTGCAATACGTGTAAGTAGTATTGATAGACAATGGTGCGAATGAAATATAAGATACCAGAATTGTATCACTTACTGTTACATTGTCTATTGTTACATCTACAAAAAATTTCCCCGGAGCGTTTACTGTAATGGTTTGCGATGTTGCCCTAGTATTCCAAAGATAGGTGGCACCTGGATTGCCTGCGTTGAGGACCAATTCTTGTGATGGACATAAGGTTGTGTCTTTGCCAATATCAACAACGTGTGCTCGTTGAGTAATGTAATTCACCATAAAGGTTGGTAATCCAAGGTTACTAGATTTCGGTCCTAATGAAATGCCATTATCTACAAATAAGCAACCTGTTCCTATTATGTCTGGATTTTGTATAACACCTAAATAACTTTGCCCAGATTGTGCCAAATAAATTTTCCTATCAGGCCCCAATTGCATTTGAGGGTAATAGCCACCAGAACCACTAGCTATTGTTATTCTTGAATTGATAATAGATTGAGTAGTTGTATTTGATAAATCATATTGCCTGATGGTTGCATTGTCATTAGTAGTATACAACACGTTACTGTTAGCCGAAAAACTCAAACCGTAAATTCTATTAGTCGCTGAAGAGATGTCTAATAAATTTCGGGCATTGGAAATCACACCACTTGTTGCATTGTAATCATACAGATCAAGACCCGATCCATAATACCCTCCAAGAGCAATACGTTTCCCATCAGGAGAAATTCGACATTGTCCTAAGTGAGATGTTTGAGTACCAAGCGTTGAAATTACTGGATCTTGAATGCCTGCTGGTGTAACTAAATAAGTATAAAAACTGGTTGTGTTGTGTTGGTGAACAACAATCCAGATATCTGTTTGGTTTGTATGAAAGCCTGCGGTAAGTGCTTCGGTAAAATCTGAAAATATTGAAGTTGGGTCTGTAGAAACTTTTAACAATGGCTGGTTTTTTAAAGTTACTTTTCCAAGTCCAGCATTCAAAGATATATCAACGATGGAATATTTATATGCGCCAGACTGATTTTGGTCTGGTACCGTAAAGACATAATAGTTTGTAAGGCTTCCTGGAGCTTTGATTATCAAGGAGCTTTGGGTGCTCAAGCTTGAGCCTTCTAAGCCACTGCCATTATACATAATCGTATGGTTTTTATTCCAAATGTCAATGCCATTTGTGTAAAATAAAAGATTGCCATTCGCATCTGATATACTTGCGCATCCTTCGCTAGCACTTAAATCGCCATTTGTTAATGCAGTCGGTGGTGTAGTGTTGAATGTTATTCCAGCTTGATTTCCAAAGTACCAGTTGTTTCCTTCTTTTTGTCCGAATACAACAGATGTTACAAATACAAAGAAAAATAAACTCGATATTCTAATTATAGAAAACATAGTTTCAATTTTAGGTAAAAAGGATGCATTTATAAAATTATGATATATAAATGTATGCAATCATTTTGTTAATGCGAAACGTTTTGAATTAAAATTCCGCAGTTTGAATTTTGATGAGGTTAAGATTTGCAGATGTAATGGGAGTGCAAATTTTTCAGTATTCGCTTGGTGTTTCTAAAATCTATCATGCATCTAATTCAACAATATTATTCCCACCAATAAAATATATCCAAAGCTCAAGCCTATGCTTAGTTTTCGGATATCGATGTTTTTAACTTCTTCAGGTTCGTAAACAGCATTCACAATAATGACGACCATAAAGTTGAGTAGTACAATTATAAAGGTGAGCCAGAATAGAAAATCGGCTTTGGTGAGATTATCGGCCGATGGGGTAGAAGCTGAAAATGAAATCGAAAAAGCTACGATGGACATGAACACACCAATACTTACTTCTCCTAAATTTTCAAAACTAATATCCTTAATAAACAACAAGCTTAACGATATAAGACCAATGAGTACAAGCGGCAACACAATTTCTAATAAGGGTGTTGTTCGTTTACGTTTTACATTTAGTCTAAAGAAGATGTTTTTAAATTCATATAACTTCTCTTCCTCCATGTCGGGATCTCCGTACATGCCAAGGTTTATTTCATTGTCGACTGTTACATAGTATTTCACTTTTTCCCATTCGGTGATTTTGAACTTATCGATTTTGCTTGTATCTAAATCGAAACTTTTTTGATCGAAGGAAACTTTTAGCTTGGTGGCTGGACTTAATATCTCGGCACGCACAAAAATTTCTTGAGAATCGAATGGATATTGTTCCAATTCATAATTTACATAAAAGATACCCGACACTTTGTACAACTTGTAAATAGTGCTTCCGTCCGTTTTTTCAAAAATAAGCTCTTTAGAACTTTCATTTTGTTTCATGTTTTGAAAGATGATATATTTTTCGGCATCCCTATTATTGGAATCTAGTTTGATCCAATAATAAAAATCGGATGTGAATGAGTTTTCATCCATGTTGATGTTATAAATATCGGATATTTCCATTCCAAAAAATAAATTAGGAATAACTTCTCTGTATTCATTTAATTGTAATGGGCATGAATGGAAGCGACCCGCGTTATATTCTGTAAAAAATATTTCAGGAACTAAATTTAAGATGCTATCGAATTGATAGATTTCATCTTGTTCGCGTACAATTTGATTTGGTAGTTTTCGAAAATAAGAGGTGAAGTCTGCTTTTGAAAGTGTACTTGTATCGGCTACATGTTCAAATTTATTTCGCAGCATTTCAACTGCATCGTAGCAACGCTCTACAAACAACGGGTGGTTGGTATTTGTGAAGTAGCTAGGGTATTCTGATTTCAATTCAGCAATATCGTTGTAAATGGTTTTTGTAAGTGCATCGGTAGGGTTGCTGATTATGATTAGATCATTTTTATTATTAACTCCGAATTTTTGCAAATTCGATGGGTTGATGATGTAGGCATGGCCAAGTGCATGCAGTTTATTGAAACGCTTATTGAGATAATTTATAAGTTTATTGCCAACATCCGTGTGCACACTGATTACCATTAATGTATTTTCTTCTAAAGGATGTTGTTTAAAATAACCATCGATATCATCATAAAGTTTAATGGAGTCGGCTTTCGAAAATGCTTTCCCGTTTAGAAAAAATGTTTTGTTGATTGTGATGTTATTTTCGTTAAATGCTTTGATATAAGTGTCGTGCAAGCCATAGTCGGCTTCACTAATAAAATTAATTTTATTGGTGTGAAGGACTTTTGTAATATAGGCTACGATGTCGTAAGGGATATTATCTTGACTTCCCGTAAAGATGGAACTTGTTCCGAAATCATATTCGTTTCGATCTGCATTGATAGCAATGAGTGGAATATTATTGTCTTTAATTGTCTGCGCACATTTACTGATGTGTTGGCCCCAGGTGTTATCAATGACAGCAACAATGCTTGGATCCTTCGCTATTTCTTTATAGATGGAATCACTAACGAGACCATCTTTTTGACAATCAAAAGTTTTTAATTGTAAGTCTGTGTAGGGTAGTTTGGCTGATAATTCGGAAAGATATTTTTTGAGTGTAACCTCATGCAAGAGGTCGAAATTATTTAAGGTTTGTTTTGAACATGGAATAGAATCCGCTTTGTTGGTGTAGCGCCCGATGTAAGCTACATACTTGACCGTTTTTTCTTTTGGAAAAAGACTACTCCAATAGGAAAACAATAGCGCTCCGAATGTTATGATAACAATCGGAATGATCACAAATTTCATTTTTATTAAAAAATTCTTCATTCTAGTAATTGTTAATGAAACAATTTGAAATAGTATTACGCTACATGCTTAAATAAATCGCAGCAATGATTTGGAGTATTTTAATTTAAACAATCTGTATTTTTTGCAAA
>JAYTLG010000324.1:0-2218 GCA_043729555.1 Cytophaga sp. | reverse complement strand
ATTAACAACAATTTAGTAGATGTGATTAAGGGTGTTTCTAAAGATGATTTAAGAAAAGTCTCAATAAAAATAATTGCAGATTCTGATTTTAAAGAAGCTCAACCGGAAGATGCTTATTATGAAGTTGTGGAATGGAGAATTAGGGTTGCACGTTGGAAAAACAGCGTAGTCAATGAAACGGTAAGCTCGACGGTGTTTAATATTGGAACATATGCGTCGAAAATTAATGCGAACGATCGCATTATGATTGAGGTTACGAAGGTAAGGCGAAGAAATTATTTAGGCCAATGGGAAGAAGTGAACATGCCCAATCGTCCGATTATAATTCCAATAATATGATGCAGAAACAAACCGATACGTTAGACGAGGATCGGTTTGTTTTTTTTAGTGTGTATTCAAAAAGAATAACCGTAAACCTTAGTTCTTTTTACAAGAGTTTATTTTGAAGACATAATAAATAGGACAAAAGCTCATAAAGCTAGTAAGTACAAACACCACAGACACGATGATCAGCACAATTCCTAATGTGCCAGATATCGCACCATTGTAATATAATGAAATCATAAAAGCAGCAATGATTATTCGAATCAAACGATCTGCAAAGCCCATGTTTTTTATCATGTGTATGTTGGTTAAAATGTATGTGCTAATTAAACTTTTATTTGGTAGCATTATGTGATATTCGTCACCTATTGATTAAGATTTTGGAGGTGATTTGTGTTTTCCCTTTCCATACAGGTTTTTTTGTATGGCGATAAAATAGAGTGGATAGAAATGTAAATAAGATTGGCTGTATATTTTTGATGCCATACCCAAATCTATTCGGGTTGTCGAATAAATTACAAATTGAATAGAAGGTCTGATTTCAGAATAAAAATTTGATTGTAATCCTTTGTATATAACAGGATCGTAATTTTTGTAAGGTTCGAAGGAATGAGTTTTGCCATCGACGGTTAATTCAGCTCCCCCATACATTTTATTTAAAAACTCTAAATAGAAATTAATAGTAAGGTTGTTGTAATCGGAATATTTTGAAGGGATAAAGCGATAACCAAAGGATACATTAAGGTATGCGGCATTGCCGTATTTAAAGACTATTTTTTGCTCTGTGTCTTTGTATGCAGATGGAAGGATATAGCCATTGTTTATTGAAACAGCAAAACGTTTTAACAAAAGTGTTCCAATGATACCGCCTTCAATACCGCTGTTGTCGCCAAGATGTGGCTCTGCCTCGGCATGTGGTACAAAAGATTTCGCAGCCATACCGAAAAATGCAAAACGCAAATGTTTTTGTCTTCGATCTATACTTAACCAGCGGTATTTAAAGGCGAGCACAATGCCTTCAAATTGATAAGAAGTTTGAGGGTAGCTTTTTTGATGGTGGTTTTTAAAAAAGCCAGTAATATCCGAGGGGAAAGATTTTTGGTGGTGGTTTGATGCAGTAAAAGAAATGCTGGTTGTTAGATTATGTGTAAGTCCATAAATAAATTTGAATTCATTCCAATAGCGAGGTCTTTGGGAAGGCAGCTCTTTGTATTTTTCAAAAGCGAAACGAATCCCCAATACTTTTTTAGGTTGTGTGGTTGCTGCTTCCGATTGAGGAAAGAGTTCCTGGGCCATTACAACACAATGAGTAACGAGAATTATGGATATGATTAAAAGTAATTTCGTCACAGTACGATGATGTAATAAAGAGCCTTTGAGTTTTTAGTACTCGTTTTAATTTTCGCTTCCCATTTTTTATATTCTTTGGGTTCCACAAATTTTTTGTTCACGAATCGTATGATTTTTTCTTGTTTTAATTCTTGAGCTTCTATGTTTATTATCGTATAATGATCTCCTTGATATAAAAAGGATGAATTTTTGTCAACAGAAATACTATCGAAAGAAAATACCGCTTGGGAATAGCCGACAGAAAATCCTGCATTATAAACAGCCTTGACGACTTCGTTCATTTTTACAACTTTATTTGGGATGAAAAGAATGGATGCGATGTTTTGATTAAGATCCATGCGAACGCTCTCGATAAAATCTAACTTTTTGAGCTCACGTTCAACACCAAAGGAACAAAGTGAACAGGTAAGTCCGTTAATTCCGATGGTCGCAGAAACAAATTGTGCTTTTACGTGTGATCCGTTAAAAAAGGAACATAATTGGATCAGGAAAAGCAAAAACAGTGTTTTTTTAACAGAAAAGCCTATCATAGATCAATTATCAT
>JAYTLG010000323.1:0-3187 GCA_043729555.1 Cytophaga sp. | reverse complement strand
AGTATTGCTTGGCGTAACAGGCTCGGGTAAGACATTTACGATGGCCAATGTGATTCAACAAACGCAAAAGCCCACCTTAATATTAAGTCACAACAAAACGCTTGCCGCACAACTGTACGGAGAATTCAAGCAATTTTTCCCAGATAATTTAGTTGAATACTTTATTTCATACTACGATTATTATCAACCAGAAGCGTTCATGCCTGCCTCTGGTATGTATATCGAAAAAGATTTATCGATTAATCAAGAAATCGAAAAGCTACGACTTGCTGCTACGGCATCTTTGATGTCGGGGAGGCGAGACATCATTGTGGTAGCATCGGTATCCTGTATTTATGGTATTGGCAATCCCGAAGAGTTTCGGAAAAGCATTGTCGTATTGCATGTTGGTCAACAAATAAATCGAAATAAATTACTGTATTCGTTCGTTGAAATTTTATACAATCGAACCACGCACGACTTTACCCGCGGCACGTTCCGAGTTACGGGAGATACCGTAGATGTATATCCAGCCTATGCGGATATTGCTTATCGCATACAAATGTGGGGCGATGAAATTGAATCCATCCAACTGATAGAACCAGATACCGGCAAGCGCATCAGCGAACAAAAAAGTGTAACCTTATTCCCCGCTAATTTATTTATCACAGGCAAGGATGCATTAAACAATGCCATTCATCAAATTCAAGACGACTTGATGAAGCAGGTGCATATGTTTGAAATGGAGAAGCGCTACGGCGAATCAAAACGCATACAAGAACGTACTGAGTTTGATATAGAAATGATGCGCGAGTTGGGATATTGCTCAGGCATCGAAAACTACTCCCGTTATTTTGATGGAAGGTCGGCAGGTCAACGTCCTTTCTGCTTGATCGACTATTTCCCAGAAGATTTTTTATTGGTTGTGGATGAAAGTCACGTAACCATGCCTCAAATTAAAGCCATGTTTGGTGGTGATCGTGCGCGAAAAACAAACTTGGTAGAATATGGCTTTAGATTGCCATCGGCCATGGATAACCGTCCGCTTACTTTCGACGAGTTTGAATCCATCCCTAAACAAGCAATCTATGTGAGTGCCACACCGGCCGACTATGAATTGCAGCGCTCAGAAGGTGCTATAGTTGAACAAATAATTCGTCCAACAGGATTGTTAGACCCAGAAATATTTGTTCGCCCTACTGTCGATCAAATCGATGATTTGTTGGAAGAAATTCAAGAACGTATTGAAATGGGTGATCGTATCTTAGTTACGACCTTGACAAAACGTATGGCCGAAGAACTTACGAAATACTTTGAAGGTATAGGCATTAAAACGAGATACATTCACTCGGAAGTAAAGACTTTAGACCGTGTTGAAATACTTCGAGAATTGCGCTTAGGCATATTTGATGTCTTGGTTGGCGTAAACTTATTGAGAGAGGGCTTGGACTTGCCAGAGGTGTCGCTTGTGGCTATTATGGATGCCGATAAAGAAGGTTTCTTACGGAACGTGCGTTCATTGGTGCAAACGATTGGGCGTGCCGCACGAAATAGTAATGGTAAAGTAATTATGTATGCCGATAAAATTACTGCTTCTATGCAATTAGCTATGGACGAAACAAGCCGCAGACGTGCTTCGCAAATTGCTTATAATGAACTGCATGGAATTACGCCAACAACCGTAAATAAATCGAAAGATGAAATTATGGGTCAGACGAAAGTGGCTGATTCAAATCGATTCTCGAAACAATACATAGAGCCTGAAGGAGAGCCATCTTTAGCTGCAGATCCAATTGTTATGATGCTCAGCAAGCCTGAGTTGACGAAAATGATTGAACGTGCGAAAAAGGACATGGAGAAGGCTGCAAAAGATTTAGACTTTGTTGAAGCTGCTCGTTGTAGAGATGAAATGTTTGCTTTGCAAAAAATAATAGATTCGAAATAAAATAGGCAGACGTGAAGATGAATTTTACAGCCTTAGATTTCGAAACGGCAAATAATCACAAAACGAGTATTTGTGCGGTAGGCATGGCCATAGTAGAAGATGGAAAAATTGTTAAAACCATTTCAACATTAATAAAACCCATTCCAGATTTTTATGGGTATTGGAATACAAAAGTGCATGGCATTACGCCAGACATGACACAAGACGCACCCTATTTTATGGATGTTTGGCAGGAATTAAAACAATACATCGACGGTACTACTTTGGTTGCACACAATGCAGCTTTTGATGTAGGAGCTTTGAGAAGTATATTGGCGGTGAATGGCATTACCTATCCTAAAACAAAATACTTTTGTTCGCACATTGTCAGCAAAAAAGTTTTTAATGAATTGCCAAGCCACAAGCTGTCGATCGTTTGCAAACATCTTGATGTGCCATTGAATCACCACGAAGCATTGAGTGATGCAATTGGCGCAGCACAGATAATCATTAAAGCAAACGAACGCTTAGATCTTACATCGGTAGAAGCGTTGCTAGGAACTTTGAAGATTAAGTTGAAGGTGTTATAAAAGTAAAGGCTTCCGAATATTCAGAAGCCTTTTGTTATTAAAGTTTGCAAGGATCAAATTGCGACAACAATTCTATTGTCACGAGTATGCTTTCTGCTACAAACTATGATGTAGGTTGTCGATTACTTCGTTGCGTTTGCAGTACGTTCTTTTTGAAACCATTCTTCGGCAATGACTTTATCCTTTTTTACACCAATACCATTATAATACATATTGCCGATCTTATTCATCGCATTAGCATTACCCTTATCAGCGGCTTTTTTATACCAGTTCATTGCTTCTGTATAATTTACGGCAACCCCTTTGCCATCATAATATAAATTTCCAATATTATTCATCGCATTAACATTGCCCTTATCAGCTGCTTTTTTATACCAATCCATTGCTTCGGTATAGTTTACGGCAACCCCTTTGCCTATTTCATACAAAACTCCAATACTATTTATGGCTGCAAGATACCCCTTGTCCGCTGCTTTTTTATACCAATTCATTGCCTCCGTATAGTTTACTGTAACCCCAAGGCCATGGTCATACATATATCCTGCGGTATACATCGCATCAATATTACCATCTTCAGCAGCCTTTTTATGCCAGTTTATTGCTTCGGTATAGTTTACAGCAACCCCTTTACCAGAATAATATATACTTCCTATTGCAAACATAGCATCAACATATCCGACATTAGCTGCTTTTT
>JAYTLG010000322.1:0-2187 GCA_043729555.1 Cytophaga sp. | reverse complement strand
GAATGCCAGATTGGTTTTACACCGTCGGTAAACGCTACGGCACCAGATGCATTCATGTCTAGAATTTCTGTAAGCTCCTCCCCTTTATTATTCAAGGTTAAGGAAGCAATCGGAAAAACATCAACCAATTTCTCTCTCGTTTTGCCTTTTATATATTCAACCGACTCCTTTGTTTGCATGGGTGGTGTTGTATTCGGCAACACGGCAATAGCCGTACAACCGCCTTGCATAGCAGCTTTACAAACTGAATGAAGATCTTCTTTGTATTCGTGACCAGGATCGCCTGTAGTGACACGCATATCCATCCAACCCAAGGACACTTTTAATCCTTTTCCTTGAATGATGGTCTCCGCCGACAATTCTTTTTCACTAATTTTTTTTATAATACCATCTTCGATTAAAATAGAACGAATTGCTCCATTCAATTCAGAAGTTGAATCAATTATTTCAGCAGAACGAATTACGATACTAGCCATATTTTTTTATTTCAGAAATCTCAATAATAAAACCTCAACCATCAGGAAAAGCAATGCTAAAATAATGCAATATTTCCATAGTGGCTTTCCATCACGCAAGCTTTTTAATTCATCAGAAAAATCGATCTGATTAACAGCATCTAAGATATGTATATTTTTGACACCATCCCCCCAAGCAAGCAACTCTTGTTTACTGATAGAACTGCAATCTGATTCGCCGCGGCCGTAATTAATGGCCAAACTAGCGATGACACTATCACCTTGAGTTACATCATAAAAGCCTGAAGATTGAATCTCGTCGGGTAAATCAAGGATGATTTCGCCTTCACGGATATTTTGTATGGGCAACCACGAAATCGAATCTTTTTGAACCTGTACCTGCGTAATAGCAGATGCGGGTGACTTTAACACTACATTTTGGTCGGTTGTTCGATAATACAATTGATTGCTGTTTTGAAGTGCGTCAAATGCAATTGTGTACATAACTGGTACAAATATAGAATGGCGTTGCAAAGACGACATCATATCGTTTAAACATCCACTAAAAACAAAGACGTTGCCTTTGCCAGACGGTATCTGCGTTAAGAAAGGTGTGCCTTGCTGATAGCGCAATAAAACAGTACCTGGCGATGCTGTTTCAAACAAGGGAATACTAAAAGGCATTTCTGCTAACTGTTTACGCTTGTCGGTAAACACATCTTTAAAAAATGGTTGGTCGGTGTCCGGAAATTGTAAATACCACGACTGCTTACCAGTAGAATCAACCAAGGACGTAGGTTTAACAGAAATTGAAAGCTCTTTCAAAAAATCTTGCCAAGCAACCCAATCGGCTTTTTGTGGTGGAAACAACGCCACATCACCCCCTTTGGCCAACACCTGTTTTAAATTTTGAATCAGTGCTTTGCTGGTGTTGGAATATTCTTCCATCACAATTAAGTTTGATTGATTGAGTTTTGAATAATCAATTGTTGTATAGGAAAAGCTATTAAATACAAATAGATTTTCGTTGCTATATAATTTTGATATGTAATTTCCACCAGACTGATGTAAGGCTGTGACGTTAATTTCACGAGCACTATTTAAGGTGAAATAAAATGCGTTATCAAATGCAATGGGCGAATCATCAAAACGAATAACGCCTTTGTAAATTGAATTCTGATCGAGTGTAAAATCAAAGAAACTCGTTAACTCTTGTCCGCCTGTAACTTCAATACCCGCGGTACTTATCTGCACATCGTTGATAAATAATTTGCAAACCGTTTCGCGTTTCCCCAATCCATAACCTTTCACGCGCATGAATAATTTATTCGGTTTTCCGGCTTGTATAAAAGGTGTTTCAAGCCAGATTGAATCAATGGCAATGTTTAGTGATTCAGCACTTTGTAACGGAATAAAATGCCAATTAATCGAAGAATCGGGTTTCGAAGCAAGCATTTCAGACCAATAACTTTTTTGAAAATCGGAGAATACAAATGCGTCTTGAGTGTTAGTATTTTTAGCAACAGAAGAAACAATTCTTCGCTGGACATCTTTATAGCTACGCGATTGACCGCTATAATCTAGTTCGGTAAGCTGATCTACATAACCATCACGGGTATGATATTGCCAATCGTTGCCCGAAAACTGATTATTCAATATTCTGTATGTGGTAGATGCGCTGTATGCATTGGGAATTTGCTGGGCAAAACCAGATGCCTGCTCAAGCAAGGCC
>JAYTLG010000321.1:0-7676 GCA_043729555.1 Cytophaga sp. | reverse complement strand
CTTGTACTATTTAATACTATTAAAGGTAATATGCGCGTTGAATGGAGTAAGCTATTCATCAAAAAAATATTCGTATTCAGAATGTTTGAATTCGTTTTTCAATGTGTGATAATTTAAAATTAAGCTGCTTAACTGTTCCGTATTTTGACGCACCAATAACGATTGCAAAGCTTGAAGCTTTACACCTAAAAATTGCTGAACTGCTAACATTACTTCTTCAGGTGATTCTACAAGTGTTTCGTAAGCTACTTCGAAGATTGGAAGCGACGCTTGTTTGAAAATTTCAACTGTGTCCAATTCGTTTTTTTGAAACACTTGAAAAGCTTGCAGACAGGCATCTTTGTGTAATGTTATTTGTTTGTCCGACAAGTTACTTTTTGAATCTCCTATGCTCGACCATTCATTCGTTTTTTTAGCTATACACAAAGATGCATAAGTGTGCAACTGATTTTTCCGTCGAATAATAATTACTTTTATGTCGCGTGATTTTAGCATGCCGACCAAGGTGTTTCTTTTTTCTTCGTCTGCTGTGTATTCAAAAAAATATTTAAATCCAACCGCTTCAATCCAATTGGAATATGGCTTGAACAAGGACTCGATGTCCCTTGTTATTTTTAAAGGTTCATTCAAGGAATGTATGTGTGTGTGCGAATTTAAGTATGTGTGCAGCAAAGATGTGCCGGTGCGCGGATGTCCCACAATCAAAAACGAAGTGTATGTCTTGCCTTTAAAAAAAGGAAACGCCTCAAAAACTTGTTTCAGTTTAATTTTAAAAAATACAGATAGATACATTGCACGAAACAAATTCATACAATCAAATTAAGTGTTTTGTTCCGAAGAAAAAAGTTAAGAAGGTAGAGATTCTAAAAAAATCAACTTAAATTGAAATAAATAAAAGTTTTTGGTTGTTCATAATGCTGCATGTTTAAAAAAATATCCATAACATTTGCCTCAAAAGTAATCAATGCATTTTTGGGATTGTTAAACACCATACTTATTACCCAGTATTTGGGTACAAATGGCAAGGGTATTACAGCTTTATTTACAACCAGTCTAGGTTTGTGTTTATTGCTTTGTCAAATAATTGGAGGGAACTCATTTGTATTTTTATCTTCACGCATCCAAACTTCTACACTTCTTTTCCCAAGTTATATATGGGCTGGGCTTGTTGCTACAACAACTGCTTTTATCCTTTCCATTATTGGCTTATGCCCGTCCGAATATTGGATAGAACTGGCCATTGTTAGTGCCTTGTTTGGTATGTTCCATACACATTTATACATCTTATTGGGAAATGAAAAAACCATTATCTTCAATGTACTCACACCCTTGCCGCAACTGTTTCAACTGTTTGCAGCCTTATTTGTATTTCAGTTTCTTGGCAATAGCAACGTTGGCGTTTATATCACCTATTTGTATGTTGTATTTGGCGCTGCATTTCTTGTTTCGTTAGCAGCATTGCTGCCTATGATTCAAAAGTTTGTGCTACCAGACAAACGCATTTTCAAAAGTATTTGGCAATACGGAAGCAAGGCTCAACTTTCGAACATCTTGTTTTTTTTAAACAGCAGGTTTTTATTTTATTTGCTTGGATACTTTTTTTTAAAAGCAGACGTCGGCATTTATTCTGTCGGTGTAGCAATAATCGAATCGGTATTGCTTATTAGTAACAGCAGTTCGTTGATGTTATATGCCAAAATATCCAACACCAAATCGCGTGTGAAACGATTGGTAATGGTGAAAGAATATTTAAAAATAAGTGTTGGGATTACAACCATAGCATTGCTTGTGATTGTGGCTTTACCCGTTCGTTTTTATGTTGAAGTATTTGGAATCGGTTTTGAGCAATCACATCTCGTAAGTTTGTGTTTGGTTCCCGGTGCATTTTTTATGAGTATGTATTATGTAACCAGCTCGTACTTTAGTGGCATCGGCAAATATCAATACAATACATTAACTGTGTTACTAGGCTTAAGCGTCACGCTAATCGGTGGCTTCGTTTATATTCCGACAGGAAGTGTAGCAACAGCGGCAATTATTACATCGATGGCGTTTACCACAATAGGGCTTATCAATTTGACGCTTTTTATAAAAGAATTTAGACGAAAAAAATAAATCGTTTTTAAGCTTGTATATTTTTTCGAGTTAATTCAAACGCTTCCATAATTTCTTTCACAATTAAAGTGGCCGATTTAATTTCTTTTAACTGCGCACTTACTTGTCCAATCTCCAACTCGCCTTCGGTTAGATCGCCTTCAAAAATCCCTTTTTTAGATCGCCCTTTACTTAATAGGTTTTTCAAATCTTCTGCAGAAGCGCAATTTGTTTCTGCGTTTTTTACTTGCTCGTAAAATGCATTTTTGATTAAGCGAACAGGAGTAAGCTGTTTCAATGTTAAAATAGTTTCGCCTTCAACTGTATCAACAATGCGTTGTTTGAAAATTTCGTGTGCAGAAGATTCTTCGCTCACCACGAATGCCGAGCCAACTTGCACACCTTCTGCACCCAAGGCAAAGGCTGCCACCATAGCACGACCGGAGCCTATGCCGCCCGCAGCAATAACGGGTATCGTTACCGCATCCACAACAGCAGGTATCAAGCAAAAGGTTGTTGTTTCTTCTCGTCCATTGTGTCCGCCTGCTTCAAAACCCTCTGCAACAATAGCGTCGACACCGGCTGCTTGCGCTTTCAATGCAAACTTGGTGCTCGACACAACATGCACAACAATGATGCCCGCATCTTTTAATGTTTTTGTATAGGTAGTAGGATTTCCTGCGGAAGTAAAAACAATTTTTACTTGCTCGTCTAACAAAACTTTTATGTGCTCATTGATATTCGCATACAATAACGGTAAGTTAACGCCAAAGGGTTTATCTGTTGCTGCCTTGCATTTTCGTATGTGCTCACGCAACAGGTCTGCGGACATAGAGCCAGCACCTATCAATCCCAAGCCGCCGGCATTACTAACCGCCGATGCCAAACGCCAGCCACTGCACCAAACCATGCCTGCTTGAATGATGGGGTATTGAATGTTGAATAGTTGTGTGATTCTGTTTTGCATGATGTGTAGCGAAAATTTAAAATGTCAGAAAACAAACGTTGCGGATAACCCTTGTGATTTTTTTATTTTAATTTCTTTTTGGTTTTAGCTGGAGGCAGAAAATTTTCTCCTGATACAACTTTCTTTCCTGTCTGTTCTTCCAAATTTTAATCGAGCATCTTTAGCTATTTTACCACCTTTCTTACTAGCAATAGCATTTTCATCAAGACCTTTTGCTTCATCTGTTTCGGCTATTTGTCGCGTAGACAATTCTGCTAATGCTGTGAAAATAAGTTCGGCTTCGCTCATGTGATCTCTCAAATTTTGAGATTTCAACTCTTTTAGCTTTTTGTGTTCTTTAACACTTAATGCTGTCCATTCTTGATGTATAATATTTGTAAGCAATGCGAATTCATCTTTCTTTTCAACGCCACTCTCTTTCCAATAATCTATAAGTTTGTTTCTAGTTTCTTGCCCAGTCATTCGTTGCTGAATCCACTTCTCACTTCTACCCAAACTTTGCCAATTTTCTCTCACTCTATCAATACTTTGACTGGGATCAGCAATCTCTTGCATACGTTCATAGCCAACTTTCGCTAGCCATTGTTTGAATGGTTCAGCTTTTGGCGATGGAATAGATTGAATGATACGCAGTAAGGTTTGTACATCAACCGCATCTGTTTCTCTCATTTTTCCATCAGTTGCCTTCATTTTCAACTGTCGACAAATTGTCGATAGTTGAAGTCCATCTTCTGATTTTACTCTAATTTTCATTTTAAACCAATAATCCCGAGGGTTTTTACTATCGGTTAAAACTTCTACTACATCCACAATCGAAAAATACCATTGCTCTTCTGCTTCGTCCCAATGAGAACGAATAGTCTTTTGTTCAATAATTTAATTGTTTTCTCTTTATTCATAGCTGGTGAGTTTTATTAAAAATAGCAATATTAAAAAGGTAAATGATCTTCAGCCAAATCAATATTAGAAAAGGATTCAGGAGAAAATTTTGTTTTGTAAAAAGTATTTATGAATAAGCCAATAGTAGTTATAGAATTAATAATAAAATATGCATACATAGAATCATTAATTACATAATCATCACTCGTTTTCCCATGCATACCAGTCTTAGTACTTCTTAAACACTCAATATTTTTATTCATGTTTAATAATGAACTTCCAATCCCCTTTATTTCTTCTGGCATTTCTGCATTAGGATACATTTTAAAAGCTTTCAGAATTGATTCTGTCAACTGATATAGCGTTTTGTTTTTATCATATTATATGTTTAGTCTGCAGTCCTTTAATATTTCTTTAACAATACTTTCAAGTGCTGAATTTGCTAGTCCAATGGATAAATCCGGATGCTCCTCTATTTGTTTGATAGCTTTCTGAAATGATTCAAATGCAGATTGATAAGATTCTTTAAGGTCATTTTTAAATTGAGGAATACAAGGAATAAAATCAGGGGTTCCAACTCCCATATCTATAGCAACTTTTAATAGTAGATCTCCTTTCATACCATGTAAAGTTTTTTCTAAATCTATTTCTCCTTTCCCATTTTTTTTCATGGAAAAATTTTCCCAATGCATATCATCACTCAAGTGCCACTTTTCAATATACAAGCCAACTTTCTTGTAAGATGAAAATTCATCCCAAATAGCCTTTTCAACATCTACGATAAGCTTCATTAAATACTTAGGAGAAATATAATTTTCCATCTTAAAATATCAATTGTTCAATATACCCCTACAAACACGCCTTTAAAATCTCCTCCACGTGCTCGCGTGTGTTGCACAATCTCGGAACCTTGTGTTGCCCGCCCAGCTTACCTTTCAGCTTTAGCCATTTATAAAAAGTACCTTCAGCCACATAGTGTACTGTTGGTAATAATAAGGCCATGTCTTTATAACGCTTGGCTTCGTAATCAGAATTTGCTTCCTTTAAATATTGATCCAATAAAACTGTAAACTGATTTTTATCTTGCGGTTCAATTATAAATTCAATAATCCATTCGTGACCGCCTTTATTTTCTTCGTTGAAATAAATTGGGCCCGCGGTAAAGTTTGCTAGTTTGGAATTTGTTTCTTGACATGCTTTTGCAATCGCCATCTCCGCATTTTCAACCATCAACTCTTCGCCAAATACATTGATGTAATGCTTGGTACGTCCTGTAATTTTAATTCTATAAGGAGCAATCGATGTAAAGCGCACAACGTCGCCCACATTATAACGCCACAAGCCGCTATTGGTAGAGATTACCAAGGCGTATGATTCATTCAACACAACTTGATCTAAGGTTATTGTTTTGGGATACTCTGCATCAATGTCATGCATAGGTATGAATTCGTAATAAATACCATGATCCAAAAACAACAACAAATCGTCCCTACTTAAATCGTCTTGTACACCAAAAAATCCTTCCGATGCATTGTATGTTTCCATATAATGAACTTGATCCGAAGGGAAATATTTTTGAAATGCGGATCTATACGGATGAAAGGAAACAGCACCATGAAAAAAACATTCAAACTCAGGCCAGACTTCAAGCATGTTTTGTTTGCCACTTTTTTCAAGTATATAATCCATCAACAAGACAGCCCATGTTGGCACGCCCGACAAGTTCGTTACATTTTCTTTCGAACATTCTGCCGCCAATTTGTCAATTTTTGCTTCCCACTCATTCATCAATGCTGTTTTGATAGAAGGCGTACGTGCATACTGTGCCCACGTTGGTAAATTGGCCATAATCACGGCTGAGATATCACCAATCTCAGAATCGTTTCTATATGGATTTGGCGAACATGAGCCACCTACTGCTAAAGACTTTCCTCGAAATAATTTACTGTTCGGAACATTGTCAAAATACAAGGTCAATAAATCTTTGCCGCCTTTGTAATGACATTCTTTTAATGACTCGTTTGAAACCGGAATAAATTTACTTTTGGCATTTGTTGTGCCTGAAGATTTTGAAAACCAATGAATATCGGAATGCCACAACAATTGTTGTTCGCCTTTTAATGAGCGTTCAATCCAAGGGTAATAATTTTCGTAGGTTGAAACAGGTACTTGTTGCGCAAACTGTTCGCGTGATTGTATGTTTTTATAATCGTGTAAACGGCCCCACTCGGTATTAGAGGCCTGTTGCAACAATTGTTTAAAAAGTTGCTCTTGAATTTCAATTGGACGATCCATAAAACCTCGAATGTTATTCATTCGTTGTTTCATAAAATATTTAATCGCAAAATTGAAAACTGGAAGCATTCAGATTTATATTAAAACTTTTCGACGGAATTGAAAATGTTGGCCCAAGTACACACGACGCACGGTTTCGTCTTCTGCCAATTCCTCAGCTGTGCCTGAACGCAAAATTTTCCCTTCAAATAAAAGATATGCTCTATCTGTTATCGATAGTGTTTCGTTTACGTTGTGATCGGTAATTAATATGCCTATGTTTTTACTTTTTAATCGTGCCACAATCGTTTGAATTTCCTCAACAGCAATAGGGTCAACACCTGCAAAGGGTTCATCTAATAAAACAAACTTTGGGTCTACTGCTAATGCGCGTGCAATCTCCGTTCTTCTGCGTTCGCCACCCGACAATACCTTACCTAAATTTTTGCGCACATGTGTCAACGAAAACTCTTCCATCAAGGATTCAACCTTTTCTTTTTGCATTGCCTTTGGCATGTCTGTCATTTCTAAGACTGCGCCAATATTATCTTCAACCCTCAACTCTCTAAACACCGATGCTTCTTGTGCCAAATAACCTAAGCCTTTGCGCGCACGTTGATACATGGGCAAGTTTGTAATGTCTTCATCATCCAAATACACACGACCGGTATTGGGTTTTACCAAACCCACAATCATGTAAAAACTTGTTGTTTTGCCCGCACCATTTGGACCCAACAAACCAACAATTTCACCTTGCTTTACATTGACCGAAACATCGTTTACAACAAGTCGGTTTTTATATTTTTTTATCAGATTGTCTGCTCCAAGTATCATATTAGAATGTTCTATCTTTTATAAACTGAATATCACGAATCATGAGCTGAATCGATTTTTTACCATTGAATTCATTTTCTTCTAACGAATAACAAATATCAAAAGGTTCTTTATTCTTAATACGGTCGAAATAGCTGTGCATTTGCCAGCCGATTACAGGGTAAGTTACAGAATCTTGCTGACGAATGTTCAATTTTAGGTGTTTGTCTTTTAAGATTTTGGCCGTGCCGTCGTCTACCACATTTCGAGATATAAAAATGGGTTGCATGTTTTGCGGACCAAAAGGCCCCATTTGACGCACAATATTCAAAAATTTTGTATTTATCTGGTTCAATGGAAGCTCTAAATCAATGGAAATCATTGGTATTAATTGCTCTTTCTGAATGGTGGCAGATACCACTTGTTCAAACTTAATGCGAAATGCATCAATATTTTTTTCTTCCATGGTTAATCCTGCCGCGTATTTATGTCCGCCAAACTGAATCAACAAATCCGAACACTGATCAATGGCTGCATACAAATCATAATCCGGTACCGAACGTGCTGAACCTGCAACTTTGCCATTTGAATGCGTAAGTATAATGGTTGGTCGGTGATATTGTTCAATACACCGCGATGCCACAATACC
>JAYTLG010000320.1:0-3361 GCA_043729555.1 Cytophaga sp. | reverse complement strand
GTTGACGACAGCAGTGCAGCCGCAGATCTATATATCGGAAAAGTTTTGTCTGTAAAAGGTACGGTATCTATTTTTGAACAACTCGATACCATCGCATTTAATAAGCAAGATTCACTTCCGACAATAGTAAAATGGATTCTTAAAAGAGTGGAAAGCGATATCAATACGAGCAATATTTTTTTTAAAGAAGCGGGTATTCGGAAAACACAACCTTCATATACGCTCTTTGCTACGTTTCCAAGAGAATACAGAAAAGAAGTTACTGGAATAAAAGAAAAATCGAAGGTAACTATTAAAGGGAAATTAGAGCACATTGCCACACTATCCCAACAACTGCCAGATAGTACAAACAAAACACTCACGTACATGCTTTCAATACAAGGCTGTGTGCTGGATCAAAAAAAATAATCCGAAATAGTTAGTAGTTAAAATATGGCAATTAAGAGAAATAGATTTGTCGCACGCATGATTTACCTTTCATTTTTTGTATTGATCGTGTGCCATTTTTCTTGCAGTTCCAACATCGATAACAAAAAAAAACTAGCTACAACAGATAGCAGTCAACGTGATTCGTTGACTGCTATTAGCAAAGAATTAAATGCTATCGATATAGCAGACTCAATCAAACAGTTATTGAATACAAGTATTTTAAAAGACACCTTTGAATATGTTGCATTCTACAATGAAAACAGTCCTTATGAACTTCTATATGTTAAATCAGGATACTTATTTCAATCTAATACAAAACATGCTATTGCGCTATATACGGCCAATGACACAAGTGTTTTATGCGAATTGTACACGTTTACAGACAAGCAATGGTTAAAGCAGGAAAATACCCCATCCATGCACATTTCAGGCTTTAGCCCAGCTTTCTTTAACGTTTATTTTGATGACTAGAACTTTGACAAAAACAAGGACTTAAAAATCGACTTTTATCAATCCATGGGTCTAGCATATTCGTTTGGATATATACTTACATTCAATCCACACAACAATTCGTTGATTTTACATCCGGAAACAATTGATATTCCAAATCTAAAAATAAATAAAAAATAAAGACTATTATCTCCCCCGAATATCCGAATCGAATGGCAAGCGATGAAAACTACAAGGTTGTAAGTCGATATGGTTGGAAAAATGACACACTGCATTTTGTTTCAAAGAAAAAAATATAAATTGAATAAAACTTAGTACTAGTGGACCACAGGCGGTGGGTAACAGTCAATAGAATACCTTACCTAGACAGTTCCTTATTACGGTTCTATTCACACCAACTTATAATTCATACAAAAAAAGACAAGCCAATATTCTGGCTTGTCTTTTTTTGGGAGTTAAGCAATTCATCGTTAACGTTATTTTTTTTCAAACACCAAACGATGGTGATCCCAAATGCCGCGTTCAAAAGCAACTCGTATTGGAGCAATTTTTAAATTATCTAAACGCTTTCTCATGGAAGCATCTACAATGAATCGAGGCAATAAAGATAAATATGCCATGTATTTTTTCACACCAAAACTTTTTAGTCGCTTTCTCCAGACATTAATGGTTTCGATATAATCAAGCTTGCCGCTGTGTTCTGTTACCAAACTAAAATACGGAGAAGCATTTTTTATAATCTGCTCCTTACCATACGGAAGCCAAGACCCTGGAAATTCATTCATGATTAGGGCCATTAAATACTCATTTGATTCCTTAGGTGCATTAATGTCGCAAGCATCGACATGGATCATACCATCTTCGAATACCATTGTCTGGATAAAACATCTACCTCCTGGAGGCAATAGGTCACTTACTATTTTAAAGAAGTTTTGATAAATATCATCTTGTTTGCCTTGTTTGTATTCTTCAACCGAACAAAAATGTTCGAAAGCACCAACAGAAACAACTGCATCAAATTTTCCAAATGTATCTGGAGCTAGTGCTCGATAATTATGAATATGTACATCAAAGCCTTTGCGCTTGCATGCTTCATACTGACCTTGAGAAAGTGTAATACCTGTCCCCTTTGCTTTTATCTTCGAAAGGTGGTTTAATACGGGGCCCCAGCCACAACCGATGTCCAGCACACGATCATTTTCTTTGATATTCAAATGATCTGAAATAAAATGATGCTTTCGAATTTGAGCTTCCTCCAATGAAATTGTAAAGTCGCCATCATACCGAGCACCTGTAAAGTCAGCCATCTCGCCCACACTATACCTCCAGATTTTATCCATTGTGCTGTAGGAAAAATCAATTTCATTTTTTGTTGCCATAGGTTTAATTAAAAATTTAGAGTGAATAATAATTTAAAAGTGACTGTATAAAAACATGTTAATTAAATTCAGTTAAAAACGATCTTAACATCAACCTTAATTTAATTATTATTTTTTGATATATAAATGCATCATGTGTTAAAAAAAAGGTCAAGAATAACTATTGGGCGTTGTTTTAGAAATTTGTGCTTAAACAATACAACTTTAGCCACTAAAAACGAAAATAGCTTCCTAGATTTCTCTAAGAAGCTACTCTACATGTCGAGGTGGCAATCCCGATAGCTATCGGGAGAACTCACAAATTCTGGCCTTAAAAAAAGTGAATTTATTTCACCACCGTGATTTTATTTCTCACGATTGAATTGCCGTGTTTGATAGTTAATACATAAGCACCTTCACTCAACTTGCTTACATCGATACGTGCTCCATTTCCTGTGGCTACAGACGTCACACCTACTTCTCTGCCCAATACATCCACTAGCGTAATACTTGCCGTTGATAAATCTACATCTGTATCAATATAAACATCTCCGTTCGATGGATTTGGATAGACTACCGCGTTCAATGTATTTGATGACTGCGTACCTGTTGTCGTAGAACTTGAGGTAACTTGTGTAGCAGCTGATGTGGTAACACCGCCATTGCTATCCGTTACTCGAACATAAATTGTATGTGTGCCTTCTGAAGGATTAGCCCATGTGAATAAATACGGTGCTGTTACACTTGTACCAATCACCGTTGTACCATCCAAAAACTCTACAAGCGTTATGCTGCCATCTGCATCTGTTATGTCTACCGCAATATCAATGGAACCATTTACCGTTGAATTTGCTGTTGGTGATGTAACGGTAATTACTGAAGGCTGATTTGCATTAACGGTAACAGTCATTGCAGACGACGTTGCTTTACAGTTGTTCGCATTTGTTACTTCAACGGTATAGCTTCCTGCTGTTGCTGCTGTATAGCTCTGAGACGTGCCAACCTGAGTGCTGCCTCTCTTCCAGATATATGAACTTCCTGTCGATGCTGTTAATACGACACTGCCACCAGAAACAATTGTTGTAGATCCGGATGCGATAATAACTGCTGTTGGTAATGCATTC
>JAYTLG010000319.1:0-4973 GCA_043729555.1 Cytophaga sp. | reverse complement strand
TGCATGTATATTTCATTTGGTGTTCAGTTTATCCGTTTCATTATACGGATATATCCGTTTATAATCGGTTACCATATTTTGAATTGTAAAAAAACAATGTGCTATTACATTTATTCAAAAAATAGCTGATACCTAAATATCGTTACTTTCTTTCAAAATAAAAAGCCTGCCAAATAACATTCAACAAACTTAAATACAATTTGTCGGTGACGCTCGAGTCACCACAAATCAATATCATTTATTCGTTCTCGCTAAACACCCGACAATAGCTGCCAATTCAATATTGATTTTTTGCCACTTTGTATGTTCTCTGGATTTATTTAATACGATTGCCTGGAATAACAGTCCGTTCTTAGATTTCATATGTTTTACCTTTCTCATAATTGTTGAAATGTCAATTTCGAGCATTAATGAGATTAATAACTACTTTAACCATCAATTCCTTTTCTTGTGATTTGCTCTCTGCAATCATTAACGTTAAAGCAACCAAAGCATTATTTTCAATTCTTTTTGAACCATCAGAACGATATAGCATTTTATTTTTCTCTAAGTACCAAACAAAAAGCCAAGCCGCAATCCGTTTATTACCATCACTGAAGGAATGGTTTTTCACTACAAAATAAAGTAAATGTGCGGCCTTTTCTTCAATACTAACATAGAGGTCTTTTCCGTCGAATGTTTGACTTATCGTTGAAACACTACTTTTAAACGAATCATCCTTTTCATTTCCAAATAACCATGAACCACCAAACTTTTTTCGAAGCATTTGAACGGCATCCATTGCTTCATTATAATTAATGACGTATAAAACATTTTCCTGTGTTTTATCAAAAGTTAGTCTTTGATGATCGTAATCATCTAGAATATCTAGAGCTAACGTAAAATCCGACAAAACCGAAAATAATCCCTTCGTTTCATCATCTTCTAATGAACGTCCTTGAGATGTTCTGTTTAAAAGTTGAATGGTCTGTTTTAACTCTAATAACCGATTCTCATTTATAGAAAATCCATTTATTAAATGTTCTTTCAGTATGTTGGTTGCCCAAATTCTGAATTGAGTGCCTCTCTTTGAGTTCACCCTATATCCCACTGATATTATTGCATCAAGATTGTAAAACCGAATATCCCTACGAACCTCTCGTTTACCTTCTTTTTGAACTACCGAGTATTCCTCGGTAGTTGCTTTCTCTTCCAATTCACCTGATTCAAAGATATTTTTTAAATGCAGGCCAATCGTATCACTATCCTTTTCAAATAATTCAGACATTTGTTTTTGAGAAAGCCAAATAGTTTCTTTTTCAAGTTTAACAAATATCTCTGCAGATCCATCTACAGATTCAAAAATTACAATTTCTCCTGAATGTGTATTCATTCTTTATATTAATACTTGTGATAAATCATTTCTATAATATAAAACAGTAAAAATGGACTACTATTTAAAATTAGCTAATACCTAAATATCGTTTCTTTCAAAATAAAAAGCCTGCCGAATAACATTCAACAAACTTAAATACAATTTGTCGGTGACGCTCGAGACACCACAAATCAATATCATTTATTCGTTCTTGCTAAACACCCGACAATAGCCGCCAATTCAATATTAATTTTTTGCCACTTCGTTTGTTCTCTGGATTTATTTAATACGATTGCCTGGAATTCATGAAACTCAGCAGTATTTACATCCATACGTTGTGTTAACAGTCCGTTCTTGGGTTCAATCTGTTTTGTATTTTTCATGATAAATCAATCTATAAAACCAGCAAATCATCACTTGTCAATTTCAATTTAGGTTTATCTATTTGTTTTACCGCATATTTAATTTTTACTTGATCGTCCTGTGAAAGAAAAATCGGAACGAGTTGGTTGATTTCTATTTTCAATAAACGATTAATGATTACTAAATCTCTTAATGTAAAAGGTTTTATTCCGTTAATCAATTCAGACATATGTGTTTTGCTTTTATGTCCTAATATTAAAGCCAAATTCTCTTGCGTTAAATCAAATTCCTTTAATTTATTTTTTATTGCTTGTTTTCTACTTTCAATAAATACGCGTTCAAACGCTGCAATACGTTCAGACTTTTCACTTTCAAGGATTTTAGTATCATCAATCTGATCAACATCGTTCCATTCAGCATCTTCATATTTTCCAATCAGATTACGCAACTTGATGCGCAAATTCTTAAAATGCAGGCTATCCTTTGCTAGAAGTCGTAGTTTTCTATCGGCGATTAAAGCGCGTTCGTAATCCAACTCATTTGTTATAGAACCTTGTTCTACAATTGTTTCAATATCAAAATGTGTTTTCATTAGTCTATATAATTATTTTTTCGAAGCCATTTTTCAATAGTAGATTTATTGTTCTTAAACACAGATTCGTATTCTTGATGTGTACCCGCCCATACAATCGTACACTCGCTTTCATCATCAAATTCAACCAATATGAGTGTTATGTGAATATGAATATCAAAGAAATAAAAGCCATCTGCATGTACACGATCCGCATCTGGTCGATTAAGACTTAAGGAATCCGTTTCCGGATTAAATGCTTCTAAATCATCAATCAGTTTATCTATTTCACCATAGAGTTTTTTATTCCCTAAATTCTTCTTCTTTAATTTTAAGATTTTACTCTTACCTAATATTCTCATAGACAACACTGTAAATATACTAAAAGTTCGGATTAAAACAGAACTTTTAGTATTGAATTAAACACTAAAACACACATAATGAGCTAATTTTCGAGATATACGTGCATGTAACAATCCAATTTCATTCAATTGAGTAAACAGAAATACCTGAATCAATTCGGATTAAAATGATGCATATAATAAAGTACATCAAGTATATAAACATTCAAAAAATAGCTGATACCTAAATAACGTTCCTTACTTTCAAATAAAAAAGCCTGCCGAATAACATTGCGAGTTGTTGGTGCACCGCGTTGTCTTAGGTTCATTAAATACCATTCGCTCGGCAGAAAATACCAAAGACGAAAATGTAGTCAATGACAACCAAAACAAAAGACACCTACGCCGTGGCGAACACCGCTGCGATAAGAATGCGCTAGAGACTTGTAACATCATAGCCTAGTAGATTTCTGCCGCGGCGGAGGCCAGAAAAGACACAACAATGAGTTGATTTATGACGAGGATAGAAAAAAAACACCTAAATTCAACTTGATCTAAAATAGTTCAAGTGCATTTATAAACAATTTATTTTACAAAAGATCAATGGATTGATTTAGCGCTAAAATATATTTATCAATATACTGCTGCTTTTCTTTGGATTTATATTGTTGAATATAGCGGGGATGTTCAAGCACGGTAACACGTTCAAACAATTTTACTTCGTTATTTATTTTTTGAATATAGGTAGCATTTTTTTTGCCAAGTATAAATACTTCTGAGGTATCGAGTCCCATACGGATGTGGTTTTTCAGCGAAGTAATCATGAAATCTTTCAACATAATAAAAAGTGCGGGATCATCGTAATAGTTACAATTGATCCAACTTCCTTCTTTTGTTTGACGGATAATGGCTAATGGAAATGGCGAGTTGATATAAAATTGATCGAAAAAAAATTTGGGACCACCATATTCCGCAATCATATCGTACATAAATACAGACGAAATCTCATGTGTATGTGCCGATTCCATTTTGATACCACAAACGGCCTCTAATCGCTTGGTATCGGTGAATGGCACACCTGTAACTCCTGCTCCGTGACGACTGGGATTGATTCCCATAATAAATTTTCTTGAATTGGAGTCGGAGTAAAATTTATGATAAAACTGTTTCATTACCCGTATCGTTTCAGAATTATTCAAATATGGATTTAATACTTGAAAACCTGAAGGAAGTTCTCCTGTATAACTTAACTGTTGATTGAATTCAATCACCTTATCACCAAAACTTTGTTTCATACCTTAGTCAGTTATTGTTTAAATAAGCGCTCCGATTTTTAATAATCACTTTCAGATTTCTATAATAAGTTACGTCAATTTTAGAATAAAATATATTCGACTATCAATTAAAGTAAAAATTAAAATGAGTTATATCCATTCGAATATTTCCAACCGTTGTTGCGATGCCCCACTTTCACCTAAGCATCTCCCAACACGTTGATTTATGACGAGGATAGAAAAAAAACGCAAATCAAGACCAGTCAAGAAAATGTAGTCAAAGACTACCAAAAGAAAAAGTCACTAGACCCGCTTCGCTAAGTCTAGCGCCAGATATATTTGTGACGAAATGAAAAAACCTGCCGAACAACACTCGACAGGTTTCAATTCATAACTCATAACTGATAATTCATAATTCATAATTGGCTTCGCCAATTACTTATACCAACTCGGAAACTTAGAAGGATTCACCTCGTGCATCATTTCATACACGACATCAATGACGTCATCCGGACTTGGCTTCGAATAGTAATCACCATCGGTTGAGTATGCGGGTCTGTTGTCCTTAGCAGATAAGGTACGTGGTTCGGAATCTAAATACTGCCAAGCCTTCTGCCCTTCCAATACTTGTTGCATCATATAGGCTGTTGCACCAGCAGAGTAATCTTCATCGGCAAACAATACACGATTGGTTTTCTTGATTGACTCAACAATTTGTTGTGTTCTGTCGAACGGCAATAAGGTTTGTATATCGATAATCTCGCACGAGATACCTAATTGCTGCAATTCGTTTGCACCTTCTTGTACAATACGACACATAGAGCCGTAGGTAACAATGGTTATATCGGTACCCGGACGCAACACATCGATAATGCCTAATTGCACGGTAAACTCGGCAAGATTATCAGGCATTTTTTCTTTCAATCGATAGGCATTCAATGACTCAATCATAATGGCTGGCTCATCGCCTTGCAACAAGGTATTATACATACCGGCTGCTTGTGTCATGTTGCGTGGCACACATAAAAACATACCACGTATAGCACCAAGGATCATTTGCATCGGGGAAC
>JAYTLG010000318.1:0-3508 GCA_043729555.1 Cytophaga sp. | reverse complement strand
AGTGGCCTTTTATAATTACTAAGGGAAATTTAACCCTTTTTTATCGCTACACAATAGATATGATAAGGCTTGAGACACTTTTTAAGGGACGACTAACTAGCTGGTGGTTGGTCGAAAACACACAAGCACAGCAACTATTGATAATTTATTTTTTTTATCCCTTGACGACGTAGAATTAACCGTTTTTTATTCAACATGAATAAGCGTTGAAGCCCACGTATTGGGGCTAAATAATTGAATACGAGATTTGGAGTAGTTGCCCATTTCCTCTCGATCCATTTCAGTCAATGTTCCAAATGTATTTAATATTGATATACATGCAGCTTCATCACTTGGATTGAACAGCTAGCCATTTTTACCTTCTTCTACTAAATCGGGTACACAACCACATGCATCTGAAAGCAAAATAGGCAAGCCGGCTGCCATAGCTTCGTTCACTACTAAGCCCCATGGTTCAAAGGTGCTTGGCAAAACAAAACCAGTAGCGGATTCATATATGGCTGGCAATTCAGCATAGGTTACCCACCCTTTAAGCTCTATACTGTCTTGCATGGATAACGAATGTATCAAGGCTTGTAGTTCTGCTTTACATGGCCCATCCCCTACCAATAATAAGGTATGGGTTTTATGAATGGTTGATTTTGCAAAACACCGAATTAAAAATTCAATATTTTTTTCTTTGCTATATCTTGCCACACATAGAAGTTGTTTTTTAGTATGGTTGTGCTCTGTTTTTTGTATACGCTCAAAATGGTTGTTATCTACTACACTATAGCCTTGCATTATTTTGCCCGCCTGTATGTGATATGAATGAATTAAGTGTTCATACGCACGTTGTCCCGAAACAAAAAAACGATTCCCAATTGATTTTAACAAAAGCGATTTGAAAAAATCCTTAACTTTTCCACGGGTATACCAAGACTCACAAAAGACAATTGTTTTAATTCCATTTAACCGAGCATATAGTAGAAACACAAGATATTCGGTATAGCCGTAGGGCATTGCTACCGTATCAATTGAATGAATTTTAATTATTTTTCGGAATGCTTTAAATCGATTCCATAGATCGGATGTTTCAACTGGTTTAGTTGAAAGTATGTAATGATTTTTTTGTACAATACTATCCCATTTGTATAATGCATCCGAACCCGCAAGGTCGGCTGTATATAAAGCACCATCCATTATTTCCGCACAAGCTTTTACGCGAGTCAGATGGTAATCACCAATTCTGTCCCAAACAAGTAAAATGGATTGTTGTTTCATATTAATTTAGCTAAATCGGCCGCAAATTTTTCGGTACTAAATTGTTCCACCGTAGACAAACAATTTAGGGCATATTTATTTAAATCAGATGGGTTCGTACACAATTGTTTCAAGGCGCCTACCAATTCATCGGTATTGCCGGGTTCAATAAGTAATCCATTCAATTGATGTTGTACAACAGTTCCACAGTTGGGAGTCGCAATTACAGGTAATTGCCAAGCCATTGCTTCAAGTTGCGTAAGACCAAAGCCATCCGAAAAAGTTGGAAATAGAAATACGTCTGCTTGTTTGTAATACTGTTCCGTTTCTTTTCGGGTTACCAAACCTTCGTACCGAATAGAAGTGCCGATGAATGCGTCTATTGGCAATTCAGATCTGCCAACCAATACAAATTCGATTGGATATGCTTTTAATTTTTGAGCTGCTTCCAGTACAATGTAAATTCCTTTTCGAAGGGCTAATGTACCCAGAAACAAACAACGTAGTGGGCGTTCTCTTGAAAATTGTAGAATGGGCGTTCGTATAAATTCTTTATGTTGTTGCTCCAAATCAAATGGCAAGGGAATGACTTTAATTTTTTCTTCTTCTAGCCCCTGCTCGATCAATCCTTTTTTGCTCCAATCGGAGTTAACCAATATCGTATCGGCCAAGGCACATTCTTGTGCCCAATGCTTCCAATAGCTTTCTGGTGCGGGTTGCCAGGTAGTATTGTGCTGATGTTTTGCGCGCAATGAGGCAACAATTTTTTCCTCAGACAAACCGGGGTCAACCTGAAACAATATTGTTTTAAGTCGTTTATCTTTGGCTGCTTCAAAGCATTTCAATGCAGTATAACTAATTCCCAACACAGCTGTAGCGCCTTGAATACGATGCATTTTTGGGAGGGCTAATCGTTCAAACAATTTATCTCTTGCTATGGTAAGGTCCCAGCTGTAAGGATATTTTGTGCGCAAATAAAATTCACGTATTACAAAATGCAAACCAAAAGAATAAACGGCAGTGGCTGCAATTGTTTCAGAATAGCGACCTGCAAGTGCGCGTAGGATTCTCAATGGGGCATGTGCAAACATTCGTCGAAGAAATTTGTTTGCAATCCAAACATCGGTAATCAAGACATGGAGTAAGCCAGAATCAGCTAATGCTTGGGGAAATAAATAATGCGAGCGCGCACCAATATGAACACAAATAACTTTATTTTTCACGTTTAATACGTTTTTGAACAAATTGATTGTATTTATACACAAACAAAAAAATTGGCCAATAGCTTAACAAAACAATTGCAAAATCGCCAGGTAAGTCACCACTTCTAAATATGGGTATCAATGCCGTTAACATGACACCAATTAATAAATAAGAAACATCCGATTTATAGGCACTCAGATTTCGATACAGCCAAGCTAGAAAATATGCCCAAAGAGCTGACAGGATTACAATGCCAATGACGCCACCTTCTGAATAAAAAACACCATAAATGGTAGGTGAAAATCCGATTGTACTTTTTTGAGTTCCATACTTCGCTTGATAATTTTGAAACCAGCCTGCGAGCGGTTTCCCTGGCCAAATATTACGAGGAATTGGTCTTAATATAATTGCCAAGTGATCTAAGCCATACGTATGATCTAAATACTTGGGATATACCTGATACATCATCATAAATCCATCAATAAAATTTACATCGTCGGATTCTTCTAATCGATCGTAACTTTCTTCATATAATTCTTCGAGACTCAATTCTTGATTTGCAGCTCGTGTATATCGCAAAACACGGGCAGCAGAAAAAATAACAAGAATAGCAAATAAGCCGGCTACCATGTAGAGCAACTTTGGCCTGGGTTTAATATTTCTTGTTAAGAAATACGCTATAGGAATCATCCATCCCAAAAATTGGAAACGCAATTCGGGGCTATATGAGATATATGCGATAATTACAAACACAACAAAATAAATCACTTTTATTTGTACGTTCTTAACCCGAGCATATAAGAATACAATGAAAAATAAAATAATAAATGAGCTATTGGCTAGCTTGGTCATATAGCCATAGCCTTCACTCAATTTATCTGAAATTGTTAATTGAAATACCGTAAAAAAAAACAAACCGATAAAAATATATGTTTTACGTTGCAAAAAGAAATTTCTCAAATCGTCATTGGTATCGGCTAGCTTATATTTTTTGGGCACATAAAAATACATAAACATATACATCATTACGGAACTACCCAACAAGATTAATTCAGCAACTTTG
>JAYTLG010000317.1:0-4593 GCA_043729555.1 Cytophaga sp. | reverse complement strand
CGACAAATCATTCACGACAATGCACCCGTGTACGAACAGGCGTCAATCGACGAGTTTTACATAGACATCAGCGGTATGGACAAGTTTTTTGGTATTGAAAAATGGACCAAGGAACTCAGACAAACAATCATCAGAGAATCTGGATTGCCCATTTCCTATGGATTGTCCATCAACAAACTGGTATCAAAGATTGCTACCGGTCAGGCCAAACCCAACGGCGAATTATACATTCGGGCAGGAACGGAAAAGGCTTTTTTAGCACCATTACGGATTGAGAAAATCCCTATGGTGGGCAAAAAAACGACTGAAATACTGAATCAAGCGGGCATTTTTGATATCCGAACCTTGAGCAATACACCTATAAAAACCTTAGAAAAACTGGTTGGCAACAGCGCTACAAGTTTATGGAATCGAGCTAATGGCATTGACCATTCGCCCGTTGAACAATACTCCGAGCGTAAATCCATTTCTACAGAAACAACATTTAATCTAGACTCCACGGATGTAAAAATGCTGCATGCAACAATATTAAAAATGGTCGAAGAGTTGGGTTTTTCACTGCGGCAAAAGGATTTTTTAACGGGCTGCTTAACGGTTAAACTGAAGTATGCGAACTTTGAAAAAGAAACCAAACAATGCTCGTTTGCCTTTACATCTTCAGATGCATTATTGATGGAAAATGCACTTGCCTTGTTTAAAGCGCTGTACAAAAAGCAAAAATCGGTACGACTAATTGGTGTTAAAGTGAGCAATTTGGTGCACGGTACTTACCAGGTTTCCTTGTTTGAAAACCCAAAAAAAACTCAGAACTTATACCAAGCTATGGATAAAATCAAGGCGAAGTACGGTCAAGATGCCATAAAACGTGTGTTGGGGAACGACTGAATTCATAGGGCTTGAGCGCCTCTTCATCATTTTCTTATAATTTTCAACAACGCACCGAACAATCATAACGAAGAATAGAATCAAAACTAACTTCCCGTTCCATATATGAATCTGACTATTACTTTCAGGCAGATATTGCGTTAAATTACTCACTACGATACTAGTTTTACTTCAAATGATAATGTGATTCTATCATATCCATATTAGACTTAATCGACTCCAAGCCTTTTTTATCCGATTCGTTTCTTGTATTTCTAGCAGCTCTATTGTAATATTTTTTCGTGATTACTAACTGCTTGCGCAATTCAATACGCAACGGATCTGCAACATAATCCGGCTCGTAATACGTCGGATTTTTATGGCGTTGTGTACTATCATTTTTATAAATAGCATCGCCCATTGCATGCGCTTTTTGTAAACTAAAAACCGCCATATTGTAGTTTGCTATAAAATTCATGGAATCTATCGCAAGTACTTTATTGTAATACAATTCAGCATTTACTACATCGTTCAAATTGCTATACTGCGAACCAATATTCAATAATAATTGAACGTCTTGCGGATTAGTATTTAACATAGCAACCATATGTGTAATGGCAGATGCTGAACGATTGCTTCGCACCAAAACCTCCGTTTGCTGTGTTTTTAAAGCTTGATCGTTAAAATAAGCAGCAACCGCTTTATTCGATAAGGCCAAGGCTGAATCCATTTGATTGGTACGCATAAAATGATCGATGCGTATATAATAAATAGTCTCGTTCGAATAGTTCAACGAAACAAGCTTAGATGCATATTTACCAATCAAAACATTATCATGAAGCTCATTGGCAGCATAAAATGCATATATATACGCGGTTGTATCGGTAGGTTTTATCGCTTGTGCACGATCAAATTCGGCAATCGCTTTTGTATATTTTTTGTTTTGATAATACCCAACACCCGAATTAATCGATATGACCCAAATTTCATTCAGTGATTCTTGTGATTTTTTAGAAAATTCAGCTGGCGGATTCTCTAATTGCAATACTTTTCTAAATGCTTCATATGAATGCGTAAGGGCATTTGTGTCTAAAGCTGCAACTTCTGTAGAAGTCGATTGAAAAATTTCCTTGTAAATAATGCCTTTGTAAAACCATGTTTTAGGCATAACGATGGTTTTTTCTGAAATACAAGCTTTGTCAATTTCAGACTTTGCTTGAATTAAGTTACCATCGTTTCGATATAAAATTGCATTGGTCAAGGTAGCAACTTGTGCTTGTACAACTGAAAAATGTACAAGCACAGCCACTGTAAGTATAAAACGACGCATATAGATGCAAGGTTTAAGTAATACGTATTAAGCAACTCTTTTTAAATTAGTTACAAACTATCAAAGCACTAATTATTCAGCCGAATCCGTTGGTTCTTCAGCAGCATCATCCGCTTCCGTTTCATCTTCATCTACTTCTTCTTCAGCAGCACCTTCTTCAGCTTCTAATACATCTGCCTCATCTGGTTTTGCTAATTCAGCAACTTCTTCTTCGTCGATAAATTCAAACTTAGCGACCGACGCAATCGAATCGCCTTCTTGAATTTTAATCAAACGAACACCTTGCGTTGCTCTTCCCATGACACGTAAATCTGCAACTGCCATACGAATGGTAATGCCCGATTTATTGATGATCATGATTTGATATTGATCGTTTACACCCAAGATACTAACCAAGTCACCTGTTTTTTCAGAGATATTCAAGGTTTTAACACCCTTACCACCCCTGTTTGTAACTCTGTAATCTTCAATATCCGAACGTTTTCCGTATCCTTTCTCAGAAACGACCAATAAGGTTGTGTCTGGCGAGCTGATTGCAACCAAACCAACAACTACATCGGTTTCACTCGCTAAGGTAACACCTTTCACACCTGCAGCCGTTCTGCCCATTGGACGCACTTTGCTTTCATTGAAACGAATCGCTCTACCCGAACGTAAAGCAAGTACCAATTCATCGCTACCCGATGTCATTTTAACATCCAACAAACGATCACCTTCGTGGATGGTGATGGCATTGATACCACCAGAACGTGGTCTAGAATATGCCTCTAAGGTTGTTTTCTTAATGATACCTTTTTCAGTACACATCACTAAGTAGTTGTTGTTGATGTAGTCGTCGTCCGTCAGTGTTTTCACATTGATAACCGTACGAACTTTATCACCTGGTTCAATCTGAATAACATTCTGAATAGCACGACCTTTTGTGGTCTTACCTCCTTCAGGAATTTCATATACTTTCAACCAGAATACTTTACCAAACTCGGTAAAGAATAATAAATAATTGTGTGTAGATGCAACGAATAAATGTTCTGTGTAATCAGATTCTTTCGAACCTGCACCTTTAGAACCTACTCCGCCTCTACCTTGAGTTCTATATTCTGTTAAAGCGGTACGCTTAACATATCCTTCATGCGAAATAGTAATGACCATTTGCTCTTCCGGAATCATATCTTCAATATTAATATCATCCGATGCATGCACAATGTCAGATCTACGCGCATCGCCGTAGCGTTCTTTCATTTCTGCCAATTCATCTTTGATGATTTGCATACGAAGTTCTTTGCTTGCAAGAATTTCTTTCAAACGATTGATCAAAGACATGATCTCTTCGAATTCTTTGATAATCTTGTCGCGCTCCATGCCTGTAAGACGCTGTAGTCTTAAGTCGAGTACGGCTTTCGCTTGAATTTCAGACATGCCGAAACTTTCCATCAAGCCTATACGTGCAGCTTCAGGGTCACGTGATTCGCGAATTAATTTAATAACAGCATCTAAATGATCCAGTGCAATTAAATAACCTTGTAAAATGTGTGCGCGCTTCTCCGCTTCTTTCAATTCAAATTCGGTACGACGTGTAACTACCTCGTGACGGTGTTCTACGAAATACAAAATCATTTCCTTCAAGTTCAATGTCATCGGGCGACCTTTAACAAGGCACACATTGTTTACACTGAATGAAGATTGTAACTGCGAATATTTGAATAAGTTGTTTAATACAACATTTGAAATAGCATCTCTTTTTAAATCGAAAACGATACGCATACCATCTCTATCCGATTCATCACGGATGTCGCTGATGCCTTCAATTTTCTTTTCGTTCACCATCGCTGCAATCTTCTCAATCATGGCAGCTTTGTTCACCATATATGGAATTTCAGAGATAATGATTTGTTCTTTACCTGTAGAACTATGTTCGATGGTAGAACGTGAACGAAGTACAATACGACCTCTACCCGTTTCAAACGCAGAACGAATTCCTTGGTAACCATAAATGGTAGCACCTGTAGGGAAATCGGGGCCTTTCACATGAACCATCAATTCAGGAATGGTAATGTCGTTGTTGTCGATAAACGCAACAACACCATCAATAACTTCAGAGATATTATGCGGCGCCATGTTGGTTGCCATACCTACAGCAATACCAGACGAACCGTTTATTAATAAGTTAGGAACTTTAGCGGGCAATACAGACGGCTCTTTTAACGAGTCATCAAAGTTGGATTGAAAATCAACGGTGTCTTTGTTAATATCTGCTAGCATTTCTTCAGCAATACGTTTCAAACGTGCTTCGGTATAACGCATTGCGGCAGGCGAATCACCATCGACAGAACCGAAGTTACCTTGACCATCAACCATTGGATAACGCAACGACCATGGTGCGTATGGCGCAAGAATGGTCG
>JAYTLG010000316.1:0-4201 GCA_043729555.1 Cytophaga sp. | reverse complement strand
GTGGGCTTGTATTGAACTTATTGAGAAACACGGTTGGCGACGATGCCTTTTATAAATCACTGCATTTATATTTAACACGCAATGCCTATTCACCGGTTGAAATTGATGAATTGCGTATGGCATTTGAAGATGTAACAGGCGAAGACATGCATTGGTTTTTTGATGCGTGGTTTTTAAAACGCGGTCATGCACAATTGTCTATTGAACACCGTGCCTCGAAAAAGAACACAACTGAAATTACGATTGAACAAAAACAAGATACTACAGAGGGTACTATTTATCGCATCCCCTTGCAGATTGATTACCGCACCAAAACGGATACAAGCTTACAATCTAAACGGTATTGGATTAGCAATTACAAAGACACCATTATATTGCCTGTATCCTTCGATCTTCTATCCTACTTGGTGATCGACAGTAGACACGTTGTTGTTGGAACAATCAATCATGAAAAATCAATCGACCTGTTGAAAAATCAGTTTCAATATGGTACCGATTATTTGCTTCGAAAGGAAGCGTTTGAATTGATTGTAAAGCCTGAAAACGGAAAAGACAATCCTTACATTACACACCCAGAATATGCTTCATTGGTGTTAAAAGCATTGAACGACAAACATGCAGATGTACGCACGGCGGGACTTATGGAATTTACAAAATTTCCAATACCTGGTTTGGAAACGGTATTCGTTCCGAAGTTTATAGACATGGCAAGCAACGACCCCAACGGTGAGTTGCGCTCTATTGCGCTTGACCTGATTGCATCTTTAGGTGCGACTACAAAATACATCGATGTATTTAAAAAGGGTTTGGATGCACCATCGTATCATGTAGCAGGCTCAAGTTTGAATGCACTTTTAACGATTAATGACGAAAGCGCCGTTGCTCGTATTTCTGAATTTGAATCTGCATCGAACGTAAACATCATTTCTTCGTTGGCAGGTTACTACACAAAAACGGGCGATCAAACGCATTACGAATGGTTTGCAGATAAAATGAACAATGCTACCGATCAAGACGTATATAACCTGATGGTTTTGTTTACCAAGTATGTATTGCAACTTAGCAATGAAGATAAATTAAAAGGCAGTGCCTTACTGAAAAAAATCAGCGTAGAAAATTCGCACGATGTGATTCGAAAAAATGCGAAAACATACGCGCAGTACATTGATAAATCAATAAAATAATCTACACCTACAATCTAGAATTAAAACGCATTCCTTAAAATGAAAAAAGTTCTATTCTCTATTATATTATCTGTAATTGTATTTTGTGCTTGTCAAGATAAAAAAACAGACGCAGTGCTTTATAGTGATTCGACATCACGCGCTGTTTCGGATTCAAACACTACAGCAGCCGTTTTAGATACGACACCTGTTGCTGATCCGTTTGAAAAGAAAGTCGTTATTCCTGCAAATACAAAAACAGTTGATAGCCTGTTGAAGAAACCAGTAACCACGCCTGCCAACAATCCGTTTGGCTTGAGAGCGGGCGACAACCTGTTGACTTCTGGTGCATTAAATAAAGACCCCTTAAACATTCGAATGAAAATTATCTTAGGTGATAAATTCGATGACTATAAAAAATTCTTAGCAACCGCGAAGGCCCTTAAAAAGGATTCTGATGGTTTCTTATATACACAAGGTGCGGCAGCAAAAGGATCGAAAGATCAGGCATTCTTTTTATACCACCACGAAAACAACGTATTGTTTATTGGTTATCAGAAAGACGGCGAACGCATGATGTTGAACGATATGAAGTCGCGTATGTTTGCACCACAAACAGTTGACACGTGGATTGAACGTCCGATAGAATAATTGCTAAACAATAACCATATTTTAATTCCCGATTACTATCTACCATGTACTAATCGGGAATTTCTATTTCTGAAGATTTGATTTACCTTTTTCAGCATACACATGAATGCACTCAATTATTTTAAAAAATATTTTACACTGGCTTGTAAAATCACTTTCATTCTGTCGCTTATAGCCGTAACAGTTTGGAGTGTGTTGTTTTTTAGAGGAAAAGAAAAAATCAATAAAGAAACGATTGCCTTTGGCGAATCGATTACCGAAACATCGGTTCATAAAATCGATTCCATACTTTTAAACATTAGCCGCGCTGCAACAACATTGGCCGACAGCTTAAGCAGTCGTACGTATACAAAAGAAGAACTTGAAATTACCTTAAAAGAATTAAGCTACAGTCAACCATATATATTGGGGGTAACGGTTGCTTATTTACCTTATGAATTTTCGCCGAAGCAAAAACTGTTTGCACCCTTCTACAGCAAAAAAGAAGATAAGATTATACAAACAGGCGAATTGTACGACTATACCGACAGAACTGTTTGGAACTACAGTGCCTGGGTATTCAATCCGATAGAAAATGACATCTTCTGGGCAGAGCCTGGTTATGGACCGGCAGCAAAGTCGGTTGTTACCGAACACGGCATTCCATTTTATGATCCAAAAAATCCGAAAAAGAAAATAGGTGTTGTAGATATTACATTTTCATTGCAAGGTTTTACCAAATTATTGAACACATTAAAATTAGGTAAAACAGGTTATGCCATTTTGGTTTCGAGCAAAGGACATGTACTCTCCCACCCGCGCGAAGATTATTTGCTTTCATTGAAATCCATGGATGAAATTTCAAAAGAAACGGACGACATCAATTATCAAGCAGCAATCAAAAAACTTTTAAATAAAGAAACCGGACATGTAGAATACGTGAATCCGTTACTCAACAGAAACTCGATTGTATTTTACCAAACCATACCAACCACAAAATGGTCGATCGCCATCAATATCATAAAAGATGAAATTGAACCTGACTTTGATTATACGTATAAACAAGAAATTATTTTATCCTTATTTATTTTACTTGCCCTGTTAAGTGGAAGTGTGGTATTTTTCAAACTTTTCCAATCGAATCGACTGTGGATTATTGCTGCAGAAATAACATTTCTATTCATTGTTGAAATTGGTTTTATCTGGCACCTACATCAGCAACGACCGATGTTTGATTATGCTTCAAATGAAATCGTTATTTCAGACATTAACGCCATCAACACATTTGTAAATCAAACAAACGGAGAAACGGAAGTCTTACACGAAGATGCGCCCATCTATATTCCAACGGGTATGTTTATTCGAAACATCGAGTTTAAAGATGGAAGACTCATTGGCTTGAATGGTACCTTGTGGCAAAAACTCGATACCGTTTTGCACAAAGGCATTGAACCGGGTGTAGTATTCCCAGACCTGTCAACCGATGCAGAAGCCTATACCATGGAAGAATCCTACGATCGCATTGAGGATGGCCATCGAATTATTGGATGGAATTTCAGATTAAATATTTTAAACAAAGTGGATTATAAATTATACCCCTTTGATCGAAAAGATTTAAAAATAAATTTACGACACCATACGGTTGGCAAAAATATTTTCCTCATTCCAGATGCCGATGCCTATGAATCACTTATACCATCTACCAACCCGGGTGTCAACAAAGGTATTCCGCTGGTTGGTTGGGATTTCCTAGGAAGTTATTTTAGTTATGAATACAAAAACTTAAACACGAATTTTGGTTTGCAACATTTTCAACGTCAGCGAAACTTGCCGGAATTGAGTTTCAATGTTGTACTCAGTAGGAAAATTATTGGTGCATTGATTGCACACATTCTTCCGCTACTCATCATTCAACTGATGTTGTTTGGTGTAATCATTATCTTTTCAAAAACAGATACCGAAATATCGGGTTACAATACATTTGGTGTAATTAATAGTTGCGCGGCATTCTTCTTTGTTATTGTGATTTCACACATCGACTTGCGCAACAAATTAGAGATTGAAATGGTTACGTATTTGGAATATGTGTTTTTTATTGTATACGTCTATGTGCTCATGGTGACGGTTAATGCGCTGCTCTTCTCCTCAACCAAAGATTATTTATTTGTCGATTATAAAAACAACTACTTACCTAAAGTATTGTTCTGGCCCATGTTTATGTTTGCCAGTATATTGGTAACGATTGTGCTGTTTTATTAGGGTGGCGGGTATAGGCTTACTGCCTGGCGCTATGGAGTTGCAACAAAAATCTGGACAATATATTAAGCGACTAATTTAGCATTGGTTAACCATTTTTCCATTTCTTCAGGAGTTTTATACCCCAAAGCAGAATGTAGTCTTTTTTTATT
>JAYTLG010000315.1:0-12412 GCA_043729555.1 Cytophaga sp. | reverse complement strand
ATACTATCTGGTAAGACATCTTCCAATAGTTCACGCATCCGTTTCGCAAAGGTTGGTGATTGTCCGTTGGTCGAAATGGCTATTTTCAAATCTCCTTTTTTAACAATAGAACCTAAATAAAAATCACATAGGTCGGGTGTATCGGCAACATTAATCAATATGCCATTTAGTTTAGCGTCTGCATGTACTTGCGTGTTCAATGTTTGAATGCAGGTTGCTGCTACAGCCAAGTTGGCACCTTCCAAATCAGAAAGCGTGTAGGGCTTATAAAACAACTTCAATCCTGTATGCTCTTTTGTTAAATCAACAATTGCTTGATTAATTTCAGGTGCAATGACATGCACAGAAGCGTCTGGACTATTTTTCAAAATGGCACTTACCTTTTCGGTACCCACAGCTCCCCCACCAATTACAACCAAATGCAATTTATCCATTCTAAAAAAAACAGGAAAGAGTTCATTCCCTTTCCCGTTTTTTATTGATTCCTCATGTGTGGCTTTTATATCCATTTTGAATAAATATCTATGATGTTATTCGTTATGCATCTGTATGCTTACGCACTTCATCGATCACAAATTTAGGATGTAAGCGTACAACCTCGCCAATAACAATAACTGCAGGCGACGAGATACCCGATTCCTTTACAATCTCAACAATGGTGTCTACTGTCCCCAAAACATAGTGTTCATCGGGCATGGTACCATTATGAATAATTGAAACGGGCATAGTTGTTTTTCCTTCTGCAATAAACAATGCAATAATTTCTTGTAGCTTCGACATGCCCATTAATACAACCACGGTTGCATTTGACTTCGCTGCAATTTGAATGTCTGCAGAAAGTTGGTGATCTCTTGTAGTCCCAGTCAAGACCCAGAAACTATCGTTTACGCCACGACGCGTCAACGGGATTCGTTGCAACTCGGGCACCGCAATACTGCTCGATATACCCGGAATCACTTCCGTTTCAATATTAAACGATTCTATGTAAACAAGTTCTTCATGACCGCGACCAAATATAAACGGATCGCCTCCTTTTAACCGAACAACATGTCCATACTTCAATGCATGTTCAACCAACAACGCATTTATTTCATCTTGTGGAAACTGACAAATTCCTTTTTTCTTTCCAACAAATACTTGAATTGCCGTGATGGGAGCAAAGCTCAAAATATCTGGATGAATCAAGGCATCGTACAACACCACATCAGCAGAAGAAAGCGCCCTCATACCTTTTAAGGTAATCAACTCCGGATCGCCCGGACCGGCACCTACTAATGTTACTTTAGGGTTTGGCATATTATGCAGTTACTAAAGCAGCAGCTCTGTATTTTTTTATTTGTTGAACAAAGGCATCTACTTCAGATAAATAGTTATCTGCAAATGCTTTTGTAGGTTCTTGTTCGCTCATGCTCAATACTTGCGAAGTAAATGATGAACCCGAAACCGTAAATTTATTTGTATCAATCAAGTGTTTATCAAAATCATTCAACATCGCAATTTGAGTATTGCACGCAACACCTTCGCCTGTTAAGATTGCTTTTGCACCACATACGTAAGCAGCGTATGCCGCATAGATAGCATCTGCAGGCGTTGCATTTGCAAGCAAACGATTTGCCCACTTCAATTTATCTTCTGTATCGTTAATCAGTGTTGCAACCAAATCAATCATAACACCCGCACACTCACCTACACCAACTTCCGTTACATATTGTTCTTCATGTCCCAAATCGATGTAATCAAGATCTGTCAATGTTTCTAAATCTGCTAAAGGTTTTAACAATTTATAGAAATACATTTTCTCAACAGCAACTTGTCTGCGATAATAATCATTGAAGTATTCACCTTCTGTAGCAAATGCATCGTAGTCGTTCAAAATCATACGAACGGCTTCAACACAACGTCTAGAAGGAAGTTTCAAAATTTTATCAGCAATTGTCCCTGTACCATCTGGCTCTAAACCACCGCCCATTAACACTTGCATAGCAGGTAATACATTCGGGCCTTTTTTAATCGACATACCATGGAAACCAATGTTACCAATTGTATGTTGACCACATGCATTCATGCAACCACTAATTTTAATTTTAATATTTTTATTGAAAACTGTTTCTGGAAATTCTTCCAACAACATTTTTTCAATTTCAACAGAAAGTCCTGTACTGCTAGAGATTCCTAAGTTACATGTATCTGTACCCGGACAAGCTGTAATATCAGCCATACTATCAAAGCCAGGTTCTGCCAAACCAATTGGAAGCAATTCGTTAAACAAAGCAGGCAATGCTTCTTTCTTCACAAATTTCAACAACCAACCTTGGTTCACAGAAATACGAATATCATCCGATGCATATTTTTTTACAATTGCAGCAAACACGCGTGCTTTGTCGCTTGACAAATCACCTAAGTGTTGTTTCAATTGAACACCGTAATATCCTTTTTGTTTTTGTTCGAATACATTTGATTTTACAAAACGTTCGAATTTAACGGCGTCGATTGGCGCTACCTCTGTGAATGTGGTTGCTTTAGGCAACACTATTTCATCCACACGTGTGCGATCAATAACAACCGATTTATCTCTAATCGCGATGCGTTCTTTTTCAACGTGTGCAAGAAATGCATCCACACCGATACCATTTACCAAATATTTCAAACGCGCCTTGTGACGTTTAGAACGTTCGCCGAAGCGGTCGAACACGCGGATAACAGCCGTAGAATATGGAATCAATTGATCTTCTTCCAAAAAATCTGTTGCATTGTGTGCCATGAAAGGTTGAGCACCCAAGCCACCAGCTAACAATACTTTGAAACCCCTTACTTCTTTACCATCAACAATTTTTACACGAGGAATAAAACCCAAGTCATGTATAAAACCAAAGGCAGAATCTTCTTCAGATGAAGAGAAAGATATTTTAAACTTACGTCCCATATCTTGACAGATTGGATTACGTAAAAAATATTCGAACATGCTGTGTGCATACGGCGACACATCAAATGGTTCCTTCGGATCAACACCTGCAGTGTACGACGCCGTAATGTTACGAACCGCGTTACCACAAGCTTCACGAAGTGTTACACCTACTTCTTCTAATTCATTCCACACTAATGGAGAGTTTTCCAATTTCACATAGTGCAATTGAATATCTTGACGCGTTGTTAAGTGTAAATTGCTAGAACCGTAACGATCTGAAATGTCGGCGATACGTACCATTTGTTCTGGAGTAATTTTACCGTAAGGCAATTTGATACGAATCATTTGTACGCCCTCTTGACGCTGACCATACACACCACGTGTCAAACGAAAGCTGCGAAACTTTTCAGAATCCATTACATTATCACGAAACGCTTTAATTTTAGTATTCAATTCCACAATATCTTCTTGTGCCGCAGCAGATACTTGTGGAGCAAATTTTAAAGCAGCAGTTTCTTGGGTGTTATTACTCATATAATACGTTGAATTTTCTTGATTTGAATATCAATAATCGTCGGATTGAGATATCGACGATGCAATAGTCTCAAATTTAATAAATATTTTACAAAAATAGATATTATCAAAATTTTATTTTAATTTTACATGTAATATTTAACATAAAACGAATAATATTCTGAAATATTCCATTTTAGCACATTTTAAGAAGTCGCGAACCATATAGTTGAAAACTATATTCTGACTTATAAGTGATTTGTAGAATAAAATTGGGTTTTAAGCCAATTTCAAGTATTATTTTTAGAATTAAGAAAATCAAATTGACCGTTTCATAAACGAATAGAATCTATATGGAAATTGAATTAAACTTATTGAACAATGCGTATCATTTTGAAGCAAAAAATGAACAAGGCAATGCAATATCAATTGATGCTTCACCCGCTATTGGTGGTGAGAATCGTGGCCCTCGCCCGATGGAATTATTGATTATGGGTTTAGGTGGTTGTAGCGGTATTGATGTATTAAGTATACTTCGCAAACAAAAAATTGAGCCAGAAGGTTTTCGTATAAAATTAAGTGCAAATCGTGAAAAAGATGTAACACCATCTTTGTTTACAGATATTCTAGTAGAATTCATTTTCAAAGGTGCTATAGACCCTATTAAAGCAGAGCGTGCCGTAAAACTTTCAATGGATAAATATTGTTCTGTTTCTAAAACATTGGAAAAAACAGCAACAATTTCATACAAAATTACAATGGAGTAAGCTAAGCGAATACGTAGCTTATTTGCACATAAAAAAATCTTATTCACCCTGAATATTTATAGATCATGGAATTTGAAAATTTCGAAACACTTGCCATTCGCACACAAACAGAAAGAAGTCAGAATAGAGAGCACAGTGCTCCCATCTATATGACTTCGAGTTTTGTTTTTGAAGACGCTGAACAAGCACGTGCCATGTTTGCCGACGAAGTTGGAGGAAATTTATATACGCGTTTTTCAAACCCAAACAATTCAGAGTTTATTGAAAAAATGTGTTTGATGGAAGGCGCTGAAGATGGCTTTGCTACTGCTTCCGGAATGTCTGCTGTATTTTCAAGCATGGCTCCTTTTTTAAATAGCGGTGACCATATTTTAGTATGCAAATCTGTATTCGGTTCGAGCTTACAAATCGTAACACAAATTTTCCCTAAATGGGGAATAGAATGTACGTTTGCGCCAATTGAAAACACGGACGTTTGGGAATCTTTGATTCAAAAAAACACAAAAATGATTATGGTGGAAACACCTTCAAATCCGTCGCTTGACTTAATTGATTTGAAGTGGTTGTCGACTTTGTGTAAAAAAAACAATATATTATTAAATGTAGATAATTGTTTTGCAACCCCTTATTTACAAAACCCCATAAAATTAGGTGCGGATATTGTTACGCACTCTGCTACCAAATTTATAGACGGACAAGGTCGTGCCATTGGAGGTATTATATTAGCATCAAAAGAATTGATTCAACAAGTTCGTTTTTTCTGTAGACATACCGGCCCAGCAATGTCGCCCTTTAACTCTTGGATATTTTCTAAAAGTTTGGAAACATTGGCTGTTCGTATGGACAGACATTGTGAAAATGCATTAAAAGTTGCTGCTTTTTTAGAGTCGCATCCGGATGTAGAAGTCGTAAAATATCCATTCTTGCCAAGCCATCCTCAATTTGAATTAGCTAAAAAACAAATGCGTGCAGGTGGCGGAATTGTTTCTTTCATCATCAAAGGTGGTGTAGATCGAGGACGTAAATTCTTAGATGCAACTGTAATGGCTTCGCATTCAGCAAATCTAGGTGACACCCGTACCATTGTTACCCACCCTGCATCAACAACACATTCAAAGTTGACGGATCAGGACAGAGCATCTGTTGGAATTTTACCAGGACTCATTCGCATATCCGTGGGTTTGGAACATTCGGACGATATCATTGCAGAAATTAATCAAGCACTCGAAAATTCAAAATAAAATGATTAATTTGTGGGATGGCTGCAATTAAAAAAACTGTTTTTTCCATCCTCGAACGAGGAGCTCAAGATTCTCAACAAAATTGGGTTTCAAAACTGATTAATTACATAATATTAATACTGATATTTTTAAATGTATTTGCTGTAATTATTCAAACAGAAAAAAACATTGCGATAGAATACAATGCATTTTTCTCAACATTAGAATATATTTCAGTCACTGTATTTTCTACCGAATACCTACTTCGTGTATGGGTGAGTACCGAATACAAAGCATACAAACAACCTATTTGGGGAAGATTGAAATATATGATCAGCCCAATGGCTATCATTGATTTATTTGCAATACTTCCCTTCTATCTATTATTAATAACCAAGCTAGATTTCCGTTTCATAGCAACATTCCGTTTTTTCAGACTACTTCGAATTTTCAAATTAAAACGATATTCGCATGCATTAAATACCTTATGGCAAGTTATTGTAGATAAAAAAGAAGAACTCACAATTAATTTTGTTACCATACTGGTATTATTAATTATTTCCTCTTCATTAATGTACTATATTGAACATCCGTACCAACCACAACTATTTTCAAGTATACCTGCAACGATGTGGTGGAGTGTTTCAACACTAACAACGGTGGGTTATGGCGACATGGTACCCATTACTCCTTTTGGGAAATTATTGTCCGCATGCATCGCCATGTTAGGCATCGCAATGTTTGCATTACCTGCAGCTCTGTTATCATCTGGATTTACAGAACATATTAAAGTAGAACGCAGAAAAAAAATGAAATACAATTGCCCACATTGTCAACAAAAAATTGACGGAACCGAATTATTCAATGATTAAGAAAGCCGCACTATTTGGATTTACAATAGCCATCCTATATACTATATGGTTAAAAGTAGTTGTCGTATTTGGTATATCTACGATACAGATCCCCATGCTACCTCTAATTTCTAACACCTTGATAATAGCGACTCCTCTCTATTTTGGAATGCTTCATATTCGCAGAAGACATTTCAAAAACGAAATGAACTTTTCGCAAAGCTTTTACATTGGCATTTTAATATCCATTCTTGCGGGCATGTTTACATATACATTACTTGCACTATTAGAAAGCGTAGACGTACTAATCCCAAGCCTACTTGCAGATTATAAAGCAACAACGCTGGAGTTTTCTAAAACGCTACCAGCAGCAGATATACCTAAATATAATATAGAGGTAGATGAATCTATTAAGATACCCTACAATGTAGCCAAACAAAATTTTATTGTTGTATTATTGATCGCTTCATTTAGCGCAACCATATTATCTTTATTCATCCGAAACAAAGACACCTTTACAGAAATCAAATAAAAAACTTATGAAAAAAATAATTAGTATTACATGCCTCGTTTTAATAAGCACTGTATTTTCATGTGCACAAAAAATAGGAAACATCAAACTCCCAACCGTAAGCCCTACTACCAAACTCCCAACTACATCGGTATTGTCTGAAACCGACATTGCAAATGGTTTAAAAGAGGCATTAACAAAGGGTGCGAAGATAGCTGCCGATTCTCTTAATAAAAAAGATGGCTACTATGGCAACTCATTAATGCGTATTCCTTACCCACCTGAATTAGCGAAAATGGAATCTACATTACGTAGTATGGGACTTGGTGGCGAAGTAGATAAATTTGTATTATCTTTAAACCGTTCGGCTGAAAATGCGGCGAAAGAATCTGTTCCGATTTTCACAAATGCCATTACCAATATGACATTTACAGATGCTAAAAATATTCTAGCAGGAAGTGATACCGCAGCAACTTCCTATTTAAGAAAAAATACCTACGATTCTTTATTCGCAGTTTTCACGCCACATATTTCAAAAGCACTAGACAACAATCTTGTTGCTTCGCAGTGGAAATACTTAGCTACTACCTACAACAAATTACCAACTACGCGCACGAAGGTAAACACCGATATTGTTGCATTCACAACGGGTAGAGCATTAAAAGGATTATTTACGAAAGTAGCAGTTGAAGAAGGTAAAATACGAAACGATGCGAGCGCACGTACAAGTGACTTGTTAAAGAAAGTATTTGGATCACAAGGAAAGTAGGCGGAACGCTTAAAGCTAAAGGCCTAAGGCTAGAGCAGAGGTTAATATTAATAGTCTACGCTAAATGTTAAAAGCTAAAAAAGCGAACGAATGTAAATCATTTACACCGTTCGCTTTTTTAGCTTTTAGCGTTAATACCTCATATGCAACACCGTAATACCGGCACCGCCACTATCAATGTGTTCATCGTTCATGGATACGATTTGTTTGAATTGTTTTAAATGTTCACGCAACATTTTTCGAAGAATGCCATCTCCTTTGCCGTGCAGAATACGTGCTTCTTCAATACCTAAAATAAATGCATCGTTGATCCATCTATCGGTGAACGTGATTGCCTCTTCGGTGCGTTTGCCACGCAAATCGAGCTGCATGGTAAAGACTTGATGCTTTTGGATTAAATCAACACCACCCGGTTTGTTTCTAGGAATACGTTCTTCCGATTTATTTTTCAATTCTTTCGCAGAGGCAGCACTCAATTCTGAAAAATGCACCGTTGCTTTTAAATCACCAATAAATACAACTGCAAGCTTTCCTTTTACCGATTCTATCTTTCCAATGGCACCGTTGCTTCGAATGCGAACAATATCATTCGCTTTCCAATCGTATCGAATGGGTTCGTTATCGGCTGGATTTATTTCAGGCTCTAATTCTTTTTCTAAGGACTTCCCTACTTCACGTATCTCTTGACGATGCTTCTGCGCAGCATGTTTATCTTTTGCATTTCCAATGGAACGAATTAATTCTTCGGCCTTACCATCTGCCTTCTGAACAATTCGATACGCTTCCTCTTTTGCTTCCAATAACAATCGCTTGCGCTTATCTTGAAACTCTGCCAGCTTTTCTTCAAATTCTTTTGAAAGTTGTTCGTGCTTCAACTTCATTTCTCTACCCGACAGTATTTCTTGTTGCAGCGTTGTGCGTTCCCGTTCAATATCACGCAACAAACTCGACAAATCAACTTGCTCTTGATCAAGTTTGGTACGTGCTTGATCGATTAATACGCGAGACAAACCCGATTTTTCAGCAATCTCTAATGTGAATGAACTACCTGGAACACCAATGTCTAATACATACAAGGGAATCAACTGCTCGGTATCAAAACGCATGGATCCGTTGATTAAACCTTCGGTGTTTGATGCCAACGCTTTTAAGCCTGCATAGTGGGTCGTAATAATACCCATAGCCTTACGTTCATTCAATTTCTCTAAGGCTGCTTCTGCAATTGCCGATCCATACATAGGATCTGTTCCGCTACCAAACTCATCAATCAACAACAAAGTTTTTGCATCAACATGTTGTAGAAAAAAAGTTAAGTTTTTAATATGCGAACTGTAGGTACTTAAATCATTATCTAAGGATTGCGAATCGCCAATGTCAATAAAGAAATTATCGAAAATCCCCGACACACTACCTTCGTCAACCGGTATTAGCAAACCACATTGCAGCATGTACTGCAGCAAGCCAAGTGTTTTCATACACACAGACTTACCACCCGCATTGGGACCCGATAAGATTAAAATCCGATTTTGTTCATCCAACTGAATGGATAAAGGCATGACGTCTTTTTTTACTTTTTTATTTTTAAGCCACAACAATGGATGGCGTGCATTGTTCCATTTAATGATTGGTCGTTTTTGAAGCGCAGGTTTCACAGCACTTACCGAACAAGCAAAGGTGGCTTTCGAACGAATAAAATCAAACCAACCAACCAATTGATTTGCTTCGTGCATCTGATCTGCAAACGGACGAATATAATCCGTTAATTGCATTAAGATGCGAATAATTTCTTTGCGTTCACGAATTTCTAATTCACGCACACTATTGTTGTAAGGCAACAAGGATATGGGCTCCATAAAAACCGTCTGTCCTGTCCCCGACTCATCATGTATAATCCCTTGAACCTTCCGTTTGTATTCCGCCAAAACAGGCAACACCAAACGACCTGAACGTATGGTTGCTTCTGAATCATCAACCGTATAGCCTTCTTTCTTAAATACACGCAACAAACGTTCTACTTCCTTTCGAAGACGCATTTGTTCTTCACGGTATTCTTCGCGAATCATGCGAAGTTCGTCCGAAGCGGTATCACGAATGATACCGTGATCATCGATGACACGATTAATCGACTTAAATAATAAAGGGTCAATTTTAACAGCATTCGCACGCTCTTGCAAGCGTGTGTAAATATCTGTTTCTGTTTTTTTGAAAAAGGATTGACAAGCAATCAAGGTCGTTAAGAATAACTTACATTGAAGCAATTCTTCTATTTCTAAATAATTACCTTCTAGTTTTATCTTATTAGATAACGTAGTGATATCAACAAAATCACGGTCGGGAAACAACAATCCTGATTCGATAATTTTTTTAAACTCATCCGTTTCTTGTAATTCATTTTCTATAGACACCACGTCGTACGATGGACTAAGCTCATCGAACATAAGCATCGCAGTTTTCCCCTTGCAAGAAGCTTTTAACAATTCTCGTATTTGGTCAAAACCAATTTTACTTTCCAGATCGGATGGATAAATCATGTACTATCAATTATTACAACATTCAAACTTCGAACTACACATTCAGCAGCTTTGGCCATTCTAAATAGTTCGACAAACGTATTTTCATACAAAATTACAATAAAGACATGGCTTACACACCCTTTATCGATTGAAAAGCAGTTTTTTTTTGTATCTTTTCAGTGTTTTTTCATTATACCATTGACCTTGGAATCAAAATATCATAAAAACCCGGAAGAAATAGAGGATGAAATGCTTTGGATAGGAAAATCCAAAGAAGATCCCAAACACTTTGCTGTACTGTACGAGAAATATTACAAAACAATATTCTTATACGTATTCAAAAAAGTGAATGATATGGATGTGGCTGGCGATTTGTGTTCGGATGTGTTTTCAAAAGCATTGGCGAATATTCACAAATACGAATACAAAGGCGTACCCTATTCTGCTTGGCTCTATCGCATCGCAGCGAATGAAGCAAACATGTATTTCAGGAAATACAACAAGCGCGAAACTATTTGCATTGACGACACTACAATACAACTCTTAAATGAGGACATTGAAGAAGACAGCGATGAAGACACGTACATGAAATTATTGCCGCGGTGTTTGGAAAAATTAAAGCCCGATGAAGTTCAGTTGGTACAGTGGCGTTTTTTCGAAAACAAAGCATTTAAAGAAGTAGGTGAAATTATGAATATGACTGAAAATAATGCAAAAGTAAAAACATACCGCATCCTTGAAAAGGTACGCAAATGGATGCTAGAAATGAAAGGGAAAAGCAATGAGTAAATTCGATATAAAAAAGGGTAGTTCATTACCAAGCGACGAGGAAATAAATAAATACAAGAGCTTCGACAAGGTGATAAAAAAAGCTGCTATGTACGATTACAAGCAGGTTACAAAGCCTATCTATAAAAATGTAAAAGTACTCAGCACCGTAGCTGTTATTGTAGCAGTAGCGTTGATTTTACTATTTGAATCACAAGAGCAAGACGACGATGCTTCTGAACCAAGCAAACAAACTGATACGATAGATATTCAAAAACCAACACCCATTATCGATACAGTAATTGATAGATTTCAAACATCTCATGTTCAAGAAACACAAGTAAACACAACAACATCATCAACATCGAGGCCTACACCAACAGAAACTCAAGTAACAGCCCCGATTACAACAGATGAACAAAACGACCAACTGAATACAAATACCTTAGCAGAATTTCCGGGAGGCGACGAAGCCTTAAAAAAATTCCTTGAAACAAATATTAAATACCCCTACAATGCTGTAGAAACGGCGTATAGCGGAAACGTTGAAGTTGACTTAACCATTGAAAAAACGGGCGAGGTTGGTAATATTACAATTTATAGCAGCCCCAATGTTGCGATCAGCAATGAAATAAAACGTGTGGTAAAAAAAATGCCTAAATGGAAAATGGCAGCCAAAAATAATCAAGCAATCGCATCAACGGTTACAATATATTTTCCATTCAAATACATTGAGTATTAATAGTTGTCGATTATTATTTCAAAAAAGGAGGTGCTATAAAATTAGTTTTATAGCACCTCCTTTTTTGAAATAATATCCCGTTACTCCAGTTTTCCTGTCGCTTCCTTAACGGCTATACTATCGATGACTGCTACATAAATCGCATCAAATTGTTTGGCATGTCGCGCATAATAATCAAAACTTTCTCTAAACTGTGTCTCGGTTATTGTATGTTCTTTATAAATATCTTCTTTGTAATATGCGAACAAACGCAAGGAAGAATCTCGGCTAAAATTTTTCAAAGAAAGTGCCGATTCCGTTATATGTACATCAATCAAAATATCAACCATTTTTTCTTCCGAAATTAGATTCGCAGGCTCAATATCCAAGGGACTTTCTTGGGTACAAGAGACTATTGTAAGCACACAGGCTAGAATAATTAATTTTAAGTCGTTCAAAGCAGTAGATTTATTTACTAAAATCAGTTTTTTTATTGTATTTTTAAAATTGTTCCGATGAAAGTTTCACTAAAAGATATTATCCGAAAGTTACGCAAATATGAGGTACGAATCCGAAAGGCCGTACATTCTCATATGCATGGTAATTACCATTCGATCTTTAAGGGCTCAGGCATTGAATTTTCTGACCTCCGAGAGTATCAATATGGCGATGACATCCGTACTATTGACTGGAATGTAACTGCCAAAGGACATGGATCTTATATCCGACTTTTCCAGGAAGATAAAGAACAACACATCTTATTTTTGGTAGATGTAAGCGCTTCCCTAAAAATAGGTAAACGCGACCAAACTAAGCTCGATATCATAAAAGAAATTACTGGGGTCTTGATGCTATCGGCTGTAAAAGAAGGTTC
>JAYTLG010000314.1:0-10793 GCA_043729555.1 Cytophaga sp. | reverse complement strand
CTTTTAATTAATTCTTCTACCATTTTGTTTCCTGTTTTAGGCTACAAAACCAGTCCGAATATTAAAGCGGTTAGGAACAAAAATAACAAACATATATTTCAATTAATCGAATCAAGTAATTGTTTTTGAATTGCTTATATAAATACAAAATGCGTTAACCCGATAAAACACACCTGCTTTTTAAAAGAACAATAACTATAGCAAATGGACAAAAAAAATAGGTTGTTGAAACCATTCAACAACCCATTCAATAATTCGATAACCATCAAAAATCAACTATCTCTGCGCTTGCTTTTCTTGCCAGCCATCTTGCGCTTGTCTTTGTAGTTATAATTAAAATCTTTCAAGTTACTTTCCTTCTTAGCGTGAAATGCTGCACCTGGAATATATTCTTCAACAGAAGTAGTCGTCTTTTTCTTTTTTACAGTAACTCCATCTTCTACTTTATCAAAACGATTTCCCTCAATAATCAAATCAACGGGTAGATCCATAATTTCCATATTATGCCCAACGCCCAATTCAATCTTACGCACCATGCTCAATTCAATATCGGTTGCATAGGTAATAGCAAGTAAATTTGGATATTCATCTACTTGCTTGCGCTCTACTCGTTCAATAAAGGTATTGCGTTCTAGCGGCAATTCGAAATGAAGTACATGTCCCACTTCATCAAAATTAACCAAGACCTCATCTTCGTTCGAAATTAGCAGAACACGCAACGCTGCATTTTGTATAAATGCTTCAAAAGAAGTAACACCGAATTGACCGAACGATGGATTGTAAATTGCCACGGCACCTTCAATTCTTTTTTCTAAGCTACGCATTAATTTGTCTGACGTTGATTTTGTATTCGAAAACACAACAACTTTTTTGTAGATGTCGTAATCACGCATCATCAAATTAATCAAGTTCAACTTCGTTTTATAATTGGGAAGTTTATACAAATTCAACGGCACGGTGTCAAGCACCGCAAGCGAATCTAAATCTACCTCAATCGTTGTAGGGTACAACATGAAGAAGTTTATCAGTTTATCCAACTTCTCATGCATCACTTCTGTGAATACAATGTGTTGACACTTTGGCAAACTTTCTGTAATATTTTTAACAACTGTTTGCAAACCTTTTTTTACAATCAAGTCTGCATCGTCTAAAATAAATGTTTTTATCTGCGTTAAGTTAATCGCCGATTTAATATACATCGCTTCAATTCTATCGGGTGTGCCAATGACAACATCAATACCCTCTTCTAAAATTTCACGTTGCCCTTCCATACCCATGCCTGGGTATACACCGAGTACACGTATACTCAAATTTCTACCCAACACACGAAATTGCTCTTCTAATGCTTCGCCGTTATCTCTGGTAGGAACCATAATAATAACACGAGGTGCAATTTCAAACTCAAATTTTAATTTTGCCAACACACCCAAAATCATAGCGGTTGTTTTACCACAACCCTCGGGACCGATAACAACTAAATCTTGTCCGCCAACTATACGCGACAATGTTTTCACTTGAACTTCTCTTGGTTCTTTAAAACCCAGATCAGCCATAGCGGTATTTAATTGCTTATTTAATTTTAATACTTCTAAAGACACGATAACAAAACGTTTATGGATAGCTCTTTTTATTTGGCTCACTCAACTAAAATACTTCAAGAAAAGTCAAATTAGCCACCAAGTGCAAAAATACGAAATAATTAGTGAATTAAGCGCCAAAGGTAGTTTTCAATGCCTGAATGATTCAAAACTTGAATTTAAAATCAACACTACGAATCTTGAACTGGATTTTATGGGGCATTTATACACAGTTGGACTACTTGTTAATACATTTTACGTAACTTAAATCGATATAATTTAGCCCATTGTAACCATTAAACTTTTTGTAGAATGAAGTATTCAATTGCGTTTCTTTTCACTGTTATCGGATTCCAGTCGCAGATAAGTGCTCAAATAGTCCCATTAAGACAGCCGATTAACACATCCTTAACCGATGATTTCAATCCAAATGTAAGTGGAAATGGAAAAACGATGATTTATGAAGTTGTGTATCGAAATACAAACAAAGCCGATGTAATGATTACAAACCAAATCAATGGTTCGTGGTCGCAGCCAACAGTAGTGGCAGGTGTGAATACACAAATTGAAGCGCTTACCAACGGCGGCTACTTCATCAATCACGCGGGCAATATTATTTTATTCCATTCGAACAGACGCGGCGGTGTAGGTGGAACTGATATTTGGTATGTAGAAAAAAACGAATCAGGCGCTTGGTCTGCTCCTGCTAGTTTCGGAAAACCCATTAACGATATCGGCAACGAAATTGACCCTTCGTTATCTCCCGACGGCAAGTTTTTGTTTTTTACAATTTTGTCTGAAAAGAAAACACTTGGAGGTTTGCCTTGCGGAAAAATCATGATGAGCGAACGCATCAGCACAACTACATGGAAAGCTCCGGTAGAATTGCCTGCTCCTATTAACGGTGGTTGCGAATGTGGTGGCAAATTGCTGTCCGACAATAAAACATTTTTATTCTCATCGGTGCGTGCGGGCGGACAAGGCGGATACGACTTTTATAAAAGTACGCGTTCGGATGATGGAGTGTTTTCCTATCCAGTAAATTATACATTCATCAATACTCCAAAAGACGATAAATATCTTTCTGTAGCAGCAGGTGGTTCGATGTTGTACACATCTGCTCCGGGCAAAGGCAAAGACGAACGTGATATTGTATTGGCAAAAATACCAACCGACATGCAACCCGAAATGGTGAAATTATATCAAGGCAAGGTTACAAACATGGATACCAAAGCAATACTTGCAGCACAAATTAATGTGACGCATATCAAGTCAGGATATACCATAACCTATAGAACGGCTGCCGATGGCAGCTTCTCTATCCCAGTATTGGCTAGTGATGATTATGACATTGGCGTATTTGCGGCAGCGCCGGGCTTTGAATACGTCTCGTTTATAGACTCTACATCGAAGCCCATTAGATACCAAGAAAAAAACACGTCCTTTTCATTATCACCCTTGCATAAAGGAAGTAAAATCCTGTTGTCGAACATCAACTTGCATGAAAATATGGACGTTGACAAAGTGGGAGAATTAGAATTAGCAAGAGCAAAATTATTGATCCGTTTGAACCCAACGTTCCATTACGAAATCCTAGCATATACAAATTCAATTGTGGTTGACAGTGTGCGCCATTCGACATTAGATATTGAAACCACTCCTACTGTAACAAGTGCCGACAGTACTGCAGGCGCAAGCATTATGTATAGTAACGATCATACACAAGCGGAAGCGAATGTATTGTATGATTACTTTATCAAAAATGGCATACACGCTGATAAAATTTCGTTTAAAGGAATGGGCTTACACGAAGGCAATACAAAAAAAATATACGTACTGCTGGTAAAGTAAGGTGTCATTTTACTTACCATACAAACCGATACCATCCCTTAAAGGGATGGCATCGGTCGTTAGCCAAGGACCGAAATATTTGTCTATTAGCGGCGGATAATACCCTTTTGATTTTTGTGACAAAAAAATGACAAAATGAAACAACGCAAACATCCGCATCTTCGAGGCTGCGCGTATAATTATTGGGTAGTGGTTTCTATAAACATGTGACTCCGCTGGAGTCATTTTAATAAGTAGTAGATTAAACATTCATTGATAATGAGCAGTGACTCCAACTGAGTCATATGTTTATAGAATAATTCAATCTGCAGTGGGCTGTCGGCCGTTGGCACAACAGCAGGTGGATTTGTGGTTGGGGTGAGAGTGGGAAACACCAACAGCAGTATTAACATTTTTTTAGGTCGTCCGGCCACTAGATAGTTGAAAAATAGAACTATCAACTATTCTCTTTTGCTTCATTACTCCTCCGAATTAGTTCCTTCGTTTTTTTATTAAAACTATACGAAAATAATGCGGCATCAAACCAACTACTTCTATTACTTTGATAGTAATAATTTGTTTGATCATCTTTGATTTTTATCCTATATAAGTCATAACGTAAAATTTCAACTTCTAATAAATCCTCTAACAATACCCTTTCCTTTCCTATATACAGATGTTTGTTATCGAACATTAATGGATACGATGTTTTCATGTAGTAAATCCCATCTGAAAAATAAAGAAAAAAACCAATAAAGAAAGCCGCGACCCAAAATGGGAATTCAAAATCCCCTATAAAATTAAGTACTAAAAGCAAAGGAGATATTATCAATAAAGTTCTTGTTAAATACTTTATAAACAAGGAATAACCGGAAGATAAATTAACAAGCATATTTCAAACACATTAGTTCTATTATTTAGCCGCTATTAGCAAAAGCTATCCTTTACTTTACGCCGTGGTTGTGTCAATTCAAACTATTCTTTTTTATTCTTTTGCTTATAGATATAAATTATTAAGCCGCTCACAAGAAACATCATCACACCACTATTAAGATCATAAGAAGTAATATCCTCACCATCAAATATAATTTTCAAAACAGAAGCAATAACAGATAAAAACACACCTACTGAAGCTAGAAACAACCAATAAAATAATTTCTTAGGAATAAAATCAAACAAATTCTTCATTACTAATACTGCCTAATACGTTTTTGCTCGACCTTAATCGCATATAACGTTTCATTCGAATCAAACATTCAACCACTTCGTGGTTACGCATCAATGCTGCAACCTATACAATATACTATTCATATTTAATCCCTTAGGTATTATTCCTCCAAAAAAAAGCTTAGCACTTATTCAAATCGGAATGTACTCTTTAAAAAAAGCGTTGAGAATAAATTTCTCTAAAACGAAATAAACTTCGCGCTCACCTGTATTACTTCTACAAAGGAAACAACTAGGATTAAAATCAACAAGTCTTTTTCGGTATCGAAATAACGCATCCAAATATTATTATTATACATCAAGGTAGAAACTAAAAAACAAACACCGAATGCATAATACATGGCATATTCGGTAGCAATAAAATACTTACTTACCGTTACCAATAAAAACAAGGCAAACAACACCTCCAACATTTCGAAAGCTTTAAATTCTTTACTGTGTTTAAGCGCTAATAAACCAAACACAATGGTTGATACAATCCACGGCAGTGCTAGAACCACACTGTTTGCGATACCATCTAATTGTGGTATTACAAGTTTAACCAGCGACGACACAACAAATGTGATTAAGGCTACAAAAACAAGGTCTTTATTTTCAGAAGAGTGCGCATACAAACCTGCCAATGCTGCCACAAAGATGCTACGTGCAATCAATAAGATTGAATTGTCGAACGTTATAATTAAGGGCACAACGGCAGTAAGTATGATACCTGCAATTAAGCCGAAAGAGATTTTCTCTTTTAATTCTTCTGACAACTTCAACATATTTTTATTTTAATAATTCGTCTAACTTATCTTCCAATGCTTTGCCACGCAAATCACGTGCAACAACAATTCCTTTTGGATCTATTAAAAAGGTAGCTGGAATACCTTCCACTTGATACAAACGTACCACCGATGATTCCCAAGCCATCATGTCTCCTACTTGCGTCCAAGTAAAACCATCTTTTTTAATTGCATCCATCCACTTATCTTTTTTGTCATCTAAGGATACACTCAAGATATCAAAGTTTTTGCCTTTGTATTTATTATATGCGTTCACCACATTCGGCGACTCTTGTCGACATGGGCCGCACCACGATGCCCAGAAATCGACCAGCACATACTTACCTCTGTACGAAGACAAACGAACCATCTTGCCTTTGGTATCGGGCAAAACAAACTCCGGCGCTTCTTTGCCTACCGCTGCAGGGTTTCCTTTCGCTTTTGCAGCTTGTTGCTCTTGATACGTTTTGTACTGCTGCACATTTGTCACCAATGCAGCTGTGTATTTATAGGTCGGCTGTTTTTGTTTAATGGCTGTTGTTGCTTGTTCAATAAAATCAAAACCATTTTCCCAATCGGCATAACTCAACATACTAAACACAATCGGCGATCCGGTATTCGCAGTAATCGACTCCTGAACAAAAGCTTTCATATTTGCTTCGGCTGCTTTTATTTGATTCATGCAATTGGTAGCAAAGATCGTCGATGCAGATTCTTTCTGTAAAGAGTCCAACATTTTCGACAAGATGCTGTGCTCTTTATTGTATACAATAATCGTTTTATTAAAATTCGCATATACTTCATTGTCCTTAGAACCTTTTATTACAATGGTTTCGAATACATTTTTAGCATCCGCGGTAAACGATATATTATCTGCATTTAACAACAAAGGTATAAATGTATTGTCGCTCAAACGCAATCTGTAAATATCAATCTCTTCTACATACCCCGTAAATTCAAAGGCACCAGCATCTAACTGAGCAGAGTCAATTATAATCCAACGCTTGTCACGCATTTCTTCTAAATACACATACTCATCGGCAGCGTTTGAAAACGCGCCATGAACGTTATACTCGATGCTACCCTCCTTTACGTCCTTGTCTTTTTTATCCGAACAAGAAGCGATGAATACAACAGCACACAAGAAAAATCCAATTGATTTGATTTTCATAGTAGATTAAGCGTCTAATACTTTTTTAATTAATTCGGTTGCCACTTTTGGATCGGCCTTACCTTTTGTAGCCTTCATTAAGTCACCCATAAACATAGACAAGATACCTGTTTTACCACCTTTGTATTCGGCTACTTTTGCAGGATATTTTGCAATAATTGCTTCAATCATTGGGATCAATTCGTCGGTATTGCTTTGCTGAATCAAGTTCATTTCTTCCGCCAATTGTAAAGGTGTTTTAGATGTACCTTTTAACAATTCAGGGAATATCGATTGATTGGCAATGGTTGAGTTTACTTTACCCGACTCGATCAACTCGACCAATAAAGCCAATTGCGTAGGTACAATTTTTAAATCTTTGATATGCAAAGCCAATTCATTCAAATGCGATTTCACGGCACCTGTAACCCAGTTAGAAGCTAGCTTGTAGTGCTTGGTGTGCTTACACACCTCGTCAAAATACAAGGCAATTTCTTTGGTATCGGTCAATACTTGTACATCGTATTCGGATAATTTATAATCGCCCGAAAACTTAGCATATAATTCTTGTGGCAGTGCCGGTAAGGTTGCTTTAATTTCAGCCAACCACGCATCGCTAATAGTAACCGGTTGCAAATCTGGTTCTGGGAAATAACGGTAATCGTTCAATTCTTCTTTGGTACGCATACCATGTGTAGAACCATCTTCGGCATCAAACTGACGCGATTCAGAAATAATCTCCTCGCCTTTTTCAACTAATGCAATTTGACGTAAAATTTCAAAATCAATTGCACGCTGTACGTTACGTACTGAGTTCATGTTTTTAACTTCTACTTTTTTTCCGTATTCGGTCGCGCCTTTCAACATCACCGAAACGTTGGCATCGCAACGCATGGAACCTTCTTCCATGTTACCATCACAAATTTCGAGGTAACGCACCAACTTACGAATTTCAGACATTACTGCATAGGCCTCGTCCGACGTACGAATATCGGGCTCGGTAACAATTTCAATCAAAGGAACACCCGCACGGTTGTAGTCTACCAAGGTATCCACTTCGCCAGCAAGGTGCATATTTTTACCAGCATCGTCTTCCATGTGAATACGATTTAAGCGAATGGTTTGTGCATCCGAGTTTTTCAATTTAATAACAACATTACCACCAATACAGATGGGTGCTTTATCTTGCGTCGTTTGAAACCCTTTTGGAAGATCGGGATAGAAATAATTCTTGCGATCAAACGTAGTAACGCGGTTAATTTCTGAACCACAGGCCAAACCCATTTTGATTGCATATTCAACAACTTTTTTATTCAAACGGGGCAAGGTACCTGGGTGACCCAAGGTAATAACACTTATGTTTGTATTTGGCATGCTACCAAACTCCGCAGAGTCAGATGCAAAAATTTTACTCAGCGTAGATAACTGCGCGTGCACTTCTAAACCAATAACCGGTTGATATTTATCTATAATTGACTGATCCATATTCTTTCTCTATTCAAATATATTAAGCATTCACTTGTATCAAGTCTTTTGCTTTCGCAATAACTTTATCCAAGCCATTTATTTCTTTACCACCAGCAGTTGCGTAGAATGGCTGTCCGCCGCCTCCGCCCTGGATTTCTTTCGACAAGTCACGAATCATCACAGAAGCATTCAAGCCTTTTTCTGCAACCAAATTATCCGAAATCATAACCGCAATGTTAGGTTTACCTTGTACATCTACTGCAAGCACCAACAATAAATTATCAACTGTTTGTTTCAAATCAAATGCTACTTGACGCATAGCATCTACGGATGGCAACACAACTTTCGCACGAATTAAATTAATGTCGCCGATTTTTTCAACCGTACCTTTTAAAGATTGTGCAATTGCTTTTGATTTCTCTGCTTGGTATTCGTCTAGTTGTTTTTGCAATACTACACGTTCGTCTAATAAATCTTCCAAGGACTTCACAAGGTCTTTGGGATTCTTCATCAGTTCGGTAATTTTAGCAAGCGTTGTTTGTTGTTCGTCTACAAATACTTCAGCAGCTGTAGCCGTTAAAGCTTCGATTCTACGAACACCAGCCGCAACCGATGATTCACTAGTAATTTTAAAGAAACCAATTTTACCTGTAGAGGTAACGTGTGTACCACCGCATAATTCGCGCGAGAAAGAATCATCGAACGTAATCATACGAACAAACTCTCCGTACTTCTCACCAAACAAAGCCATCGCACCCAATTTCTTCGCTTCTTCGATTGGTACATTTCTGCGTTCGTTCAACGAAATATTCTCACGAATTTTTTCATTCACAATTAATTCAACCTTTCTCAATTCCTCTTCTGTTACTTTAGAGAAGTGTGAAAAGTCGAAACGCAAAACAGATTCGTTCACCAAGGAACCCTTTTGATTTACATGTTCACCTAATACACTTTTCAATGCTGCATGCAACAAGTGTGTTGCCGAGTGATTGTTTTCTGTAAGCGAACGTTGCAATACATTTACCGTACAGTCGACCGCTGCTTTTAAATCGGCAGGTAGTTGTTCTGTAATGTGAATGATTAAGTTATTTTCTTTAATCGTAGCAAGTACGTTGATTTTCTGCGCGCCTTGAACAATCGTTCCTGTATCGCCCGCTTGTCCACCGCTCTCTGCATAAAACGGCGTCGTATCCAATACCAATTGATATTGATCTTTGCCTTTTGTTTTAACTTGACGGTATTTTATAATTCTAGAAGTAGAAACTAAATGATCGTAACCTACAAACTCCACTTCGTCGTCTTCCGTAACAATTGTCCAGTCGCCCGTTTCAACTGTTGCTGCTTTTTTAGAACGTTGCTTTTGTGCAGCCATTTCTACGTCGAAGCTTTCTTCGTCCACAGACATTCCATTTTCACGAGCAATCAATTGAATTAAATCCAACGGAAAACCAAAGGTATCGTACAATTCAAATGCTACCTTACCATCAATCTCATTTTTAAGTTGACCTTTCAAGTCTTCTCTGATTTGATCCAACTTTGTTAAACCAATATCCAATGTACGTAAGAACGAAATTTCTTCTTCCTGTACCACCTTCGCAACAAAGTCTTCTTGAGATTTCAACTCTGGGAATACATGCGCCAATTGATCGGCTAACACTGCAACCAATTTATATAAGAAGGGTTCTTTTAAATTTAAGAAGGTATACGCGTAACGCACTGCACGACGCAGGATACGACGGATTACATAACCCGCTTTGTTATTGGAAGGAAGTTGTCCGTCGGCTATAACAAACGAAATAGCACGAATGTGATCGGCCATAACACGCATGGCGATATCCGTTTTTTCGCTGGTACCATATTTAATACCAGACGCGTTTGCAACGAAATCAATCATTGGCGAAAACACATCGGTATCGTAATTCGATCTCTTTTTTTGAATCGCCATACACAGACGTTCGAAACCCATACCCGTATCAACGTGCTTGTCTGGAAGCTCTTCAAGCGAACCATCTGCCTTGCGATTGAATTGAATAAATACGTTGTTCCAAATTTCAACCACCTGTGGGTGATCGTTATTCACCAATTTTTTACCATCGACAGCGTTGATCTCTTCGTCGGTACGCAGATCGACGTGAATTTCAGAACAAGGGCCACATGGACCTTGCTCGCCCATTTCCCAGAAGTTATCTTTTTTATTTCCCAATAGAATGCGGTCTTCAGCAATCCATTTTTTCCAGAAGTTATACGATTCGTTGTCGCGTTCTAATTTTTCTTTATCATCGCCTTCAAAAATGGTTACATACAAACGATCTTTCGGAAGTTTGTAAACTGAAGTTAATAATTCCCACGACCAAGCAATGGCTTCTTCTTTGAAGTAATCACCAAACGACCAGTTACCAAGCATTTCAAACATGGTATGATGGTAGGTATCGATACCAACTTCTTCCAAATCGTTGTGTTTACCCGAAACGCGTAAACATTTTTGCGTATCGGCAACACGACGGTATTTAGGTGTTTCATTTCCCAAAAAGAAATCCTTAAACTGATTCATACCGGCATTGGTAAACATCAATGTCGGATCGTTTTTATTTACAATCGGTGCAGAAGGAACAATTTGATGGCCTTTAGAGGCAAAGAAATCCAAATATTGCTGACGGATTTCGGCTGAGGTCATATAAGAAGACATACTCAAACTATGGGGTTTTCAACGTAAAGTTATAAGTCTCAAATTTAGCAAAAAACAACGTTAAAAGCCCTATTTTAGTGCAATTCATTTGA
>JAYTLG010000313.1:0-19046 GCA_043729555.1 Cytophaga sp. | reverse complement strand
AAAAAAGGCGGAGATTACAAAATGTAATTTCCGCCTTTGTACTTTTCAAAGAAATCTATATTTACAATAATTTCATCTCGGATGACAGTAATATTAAATTAGAAAAAACAGGTTCTAATCCCATACAAAATTATGCACTTGTATGGTCTGACGAATTTAATATACCTGGGTTGCCCGACTCTACTAAATGGGGTTATGAAAAGGGGTATGTTCGAAATCAAGAATTGCAATATTTTACTCAAAAAAGACTAGAAAATGCACGTATTGAAGATACAGTATTGATCATTCAAGCGCGAAAAGAATCGTATAATGGAATGGATTATACTTCTGCAAGTTTGATTTCAAAGGGTGTTGGTGATTGGAAATATGGGAAAGTAGAAATAAATGTTAAAGTACCCGAAGGTAAAGGTACATGGCCAGCGTTATGGATGATGCCTACCTATTCTGAATATGGTTCTTGGCCTAAAAGTGGTGAGATTGATATCTTAGAATACATTGGATCTATCCCCAATGATTTACATTTTACAGTGCATTATGAAGGCACGGACGGAACTGGACATGAAGGTGCGACTCAAGCTGTAAACTCAATACCACAACCCTATAATCAATTTATTAAAATAGGAATTATTTGGACGCCTACTAAAATTGAATGGTATGCAAATGGAGTTAAATATCATGAGTATGTAAAGGCCGCAGACAATTATAATGTATGGCCTTCTGATAAAGATTTTTATTTAATTCTAAACATGTCATATGGCGGATCTTGGGGTGGATTTGATGGCCTAGATGATACAAAATTGCCACAAAAATTATTAATAGATTATGTTCGCGTTTATCAATTAAATACATCTAGTAGTCCTTATCAAATTTCTTTTACACCATCTATTGGTGGTACGGTAAAGATTACACCACAACTTGCCGCTTATCCAGAAGGGACGCAAGTAACGATTGAAGCTATACCGGATGCGGGATATACATTCAAGGCATGGAAACATCAAAGCAGGGCTAAATCATATACATTTAAGATTACAAAGGATATGAACTTTATGCCTATTTTTAGCTATGTTACAGACACATACATTGATGATACATTTGAAACATCGAATCAAGTCTGGGAACTATATAATGCAAATGCACCTGTCTCTACAATTACGTCAAGTGTTCAAAATGGTGAATTGGAAATAAATGTAAACAACCCTCCAGGCGACAATTGGTATACTGGCATTCAAAAATTGGGGATTGGATTAACAAAAGGATGTTATACACTAAGTTTTGATGCTTATGCAGACCAATCAGCAAATATGCTTGTAATGCTTGCAAAAAACTATGGAGATTATGGTTCGGTTGTTTCAGTGAATCAATTGATAGGTACAACTAAACAGTGTTACACAATTGATTTTTATATGCCTGAAGATGATCAAGAGTTACGCTTGTTTTTTGGTTTGGGTAAATTTTCAGGGAAAATATATTTGGATAATATTAAGCTATTATCCAAATCAGCAACTATAGCTACAACAACAGCAACCACATTCTGTCAAGGCGGTTCTGTAGTTCTGGCAGCATCGGCTGGTTCTTCCTACAAGTGGATGAATGCCACTGCGCAAGTTGGTACAGCTGCAACGTACAATGCAACTACTGCTGGAAGTTATACAGTTGAAGTAACAAACGCTGCTGGCTGCAAAGCTACATCTGCAGCAACGGCGGTAACGGTAAGTGCACCACCAACGTGGTATGCAGATACAGATGGCGATGGCAAAGGAGATGCAACATAAACACTTTCGGCTTGCGTAAAACCAAACGGATATGTTGTACAAGCAGGTGATGCGTGCCCAACAGATGCAAACAATATAGCAGCAGGCAATTGTGGTTGCAACAAGACTGAAACAAGTTGTTTGGATTGTGCAGGTGCTGCTAATGGTACAGCCGTATTAGAATAATTGCAATATATGCGTTGGCGGCACTACAGGCAAAACAGCGTGTTTAAGTACAGGTATTACAACATCAAATGCTTCAACCGCATTAAAAATTGCGCCACAGCCGTTTGATGCAAGTACAACACTTTCAATGGAAAATGGCTCGATGATTGAATCTATAACCGTGATTAGTGCTGATGGATCAATTGTATATAGCAAGTCTAATATTCAATCAAAAGAAATACAAATAGGTGAATCTTTAGCAAGTGGTTTGTATTTAGTTCAAATAAATTCAGGCAAAGGGATTTATGTAACTAGAATTGTAAAGAAATAAGCAATATGAAATGTTTCTTATCTAAAATTATAGCCAATAGCTAAAGCAATTTGTTCTTGATTTAAATACGTTGAACTTGTAAGAAGTGGTAAAGAATATGAAAAAACAAACCTAAATGTGTTTTTTTGAATTATAATATTATCAAAACCAACTAATGTTATAATACCTCTATTGAACCAATAGCCAAGTCCAATATTAAAATGTTTTTTTACTATCAAACTTGAAGTGAAATTTATATCTGTAACTTGGTTAGACTTTAAACTAAACATACCTATAAAATTAAGACGAAGAGCATAGTTAATATCCAAGTTTTTTACAGCATAAAAAGAATAATATCTTTTGAACGTTAATCTTTCATCAATTAGAAAAACGGTTTGCTGTGGAAATTGATTTATACCGAAACAAAATCTAAATCTATTTTGAACTAAAGCAAGGCTTAAATTTCCATCTAATGCAGATGCTGATGTTGAATTGCTACTTTGACTATTTTGATATGTAATTGTTGATATACCTATTGCGAGAGCGGAGGCTATCTGCAAATTTGGCGCAATAGAGAGTTGATACGAATACGTTAAATAACCCCTAGTATTAGATATATAACTACCCTCTTTGTCCGAATAAAAATTGGCACCTATTTTAGATTTTTTAATGCTATCCTTATTTAATGTAAAAAAACCTTGACCTATAAACGTTCTTATATTATTAAAAGGACCTAATAAATTTTGATTCGACAAAACAATACCTGCTTTGTGTGAATCGGTAGAAACTTCTGAAGGATTGATAAAGGAAGAATACCTTTCTACTTGTTCAAAAACAACAGGATACCTATACGATATTTGAGAGTAGCTATGTGGGCTAACAAATAAAATTGGTAGTATTAAAAATAGGTAATATTGCTTCAATTCGATATATGAATATACATTACATACGATTAAATTGCAATATAGTTATTTTTAAAATACGCTACAACTAAATGAATAAGCTATGGTGTCGCCTTATTTTTTTGTTTTATTGGCGGATTTAATTTATCGAATTACGGAAATGGGAATCGATTTATTGGAATCAAGTTTTATGATATAATAACCACTAGTAACCAACTTTCCATTTTTATCTGTTCCATCCCAATATCCAGGGAATTGGATTTCTTTTACAACTCTTCCATAACGGTCATATATTGTACCTATACCTATTTCATCAAAATAAAAAACATCGGCCTTGCCATCTTCATTTGGAGTAATTGCAATTTCTTTAGTAGATTGACTTAGGGCTTTGCTGTCATTAATAATCAATTTATTTTTATACGAAACAAGCTGTTTTCCTACTAATTCAGATTTGGAGTTATTACTAATTATGCAATAATATTCACCAGCATCACTTGGCCTAACTTCATTAATAGTATATGCATTCGTTGTGCCTGAATAAATTAATAAACCATCTTTATACCAATCGTATGTGTTGCTAAAAGTTGTTTCATCTATATTGAGGTTAAATGTAAATGCACTGCCTTCGTTTTGTACAATCGTTTCTTTTATACCAAGGCTATCTTGAGGGAAAACAATAAAGGCACTTGTATATAATGGATTTGATACAAGTGGAATGATGTCTTCAAACGTTAGTTGATTATATCTCAAATCAACATTTTGTAAATTTACAAGCCCTGTAAAATCAGGTAAATTCGTTAAAGAATTATTATTTATTAGCAATAATTTTAAATTGGTTAAATGTGAAATTGACTGACAAACAGTTAGATTTCCCCAGCCACATCGAATGGACTCTATCATGGGCATGTTTGGGAATGGGCCTAATTCAGAGAACATCGACCCGTTTAAATTAAGTATTTTCAAAAATGGTTTGCTGCTCCCAAGGGTAGGGAAATACAGTAAAGGATTATCATTAAAATCAATATTTTGTAAATTATTGAGACTTGACAAATCGGGCGATTGTGTAATTTTATTTTTCCAAACTTTAAGCTCTTTTAATGCGTTTAACCCAACAAGCGAAGGTAATGATGTTAAATTGTTTTCTTCATCTACTAAGTGCTCCAATTGCGTTAAATTTACAATATTTGTAGGGAGGGTAGTACTGTTATGTTTAAATATATAAAGATGTTTCAAACCAATCATATAAGTGATTGGTTCTAAATCTGACTGAGGATTATTGACAATATAAAATGTATCTAATTGAGTAAAGAATTGCATACCGTCTAAGTTAACAATTCCTAAACTGGTAATATCAAAAGGCCCTTCAACTGCATTTGCATTTAAAATAATTAATTCATTATTCCCATTAATGACAGCAGGATAAACAGATTTTATTCTGTTTAACAATGCAGCATCTGGGATAACATAAGTCTGTCCGCTTGTGCAAATAGATATTGTTAAGAATGCAATAATAAAATATACTTTATTTAACAATTGAAACATAACCGTTTTCAGTTTCACCATTTGTATATATGATCATGTAAATATATTCACCAATAATTGTAGCTCCAGGAACATTTTGAATAGCCCCATCCCATTCTACGTTTTCCATTCCGGCAGACCAATTTGTTGAATAAACGCGTTGACCGAGTTTGTTTTTAATTTCCATTTCACCTCCACTGGTATTTTTTAAAGGATACTGCCATTTTTCACCATTCAATGGATTGAACGAATACGAATGCTCTTGATTACAATGTTTGGCTTGAATATATAATACAGTTGAAAATGTTTGTTTGCAATTTTCATTATCAAGAATTGTTAAGTAATAATCACCTTCTCTAATATTTGAAAATACATACGCTGTTTGAAAGTGAATTCCATTATCTATAGAAAATTTGTATGGGGCAGTGCCGCCATTTATTGCATTAGGCATTATTGATATTTCACCAGTCGCTTTGTTATGGCATGATTCTTTAGTGTCTGGCAAATAAGTTAAAACCATTGTATTACATGGAGACTTAATTACTTCGTTTGAAATATCTGGATGTAATTGAGGATTTAAATAATTATTCGGCAATGTTTTATCTTCAGGAACGATATCTTTGTTCGACGAATCGATTCCAGGATTTATATACTTTCCTGTTGCTTGAACATCTGATTGATTTTGATCCTGTTTGATATTCGAATATGCTTGCTTACTGTTTTTAAATGAATGCTTTTGCATATTTTCTTCAATTATAACTTCATCTAATTCCTCAACTTTTTGGGGATGTAAAATCAAATTTTCCGCATTGATTTTTTTATCATTTTTTTCAGAATCATTAAAATTCAACAATACAGTTCCAACCCCTATAATAAATACGATACTACTTCCAATAACCCATTTATTTAATAGGCTGGCACTATCTAATTTATCTAAATCTTCTCTAATTTTTTGATTTAATTCTACAAGTTTTGAATCAACAATAGCTTCATTTGCAAGTTGTTGGTAAATTATCTCTTCTGCTAATTGAGGATCTGCATTAATTTTTAACTGAAATGCATGCTTTTCATCGGGTGTTAATTTCCCTAATAAAAACTGGTCTATTTCTTCGGTTAAATTCATGATAAAAGGTCTGAATAAATTTTATTATTTCGAAGTATCAATATTAATCGTTGCTTGCATTTATAATTAGCTGTTTTTGCTGCATTTTCACTTGTATAATTTAATTTCAAGGCTATTTCTTTCATGCTAAAATGATCATAAACAGAATAACTCAACAATGTTTTACAATGTTCGCCAAGTTGATTTAATGCTTTTGAAAGTAAATTAGAACGTTCAGAATTAATAATTACATCAATGGGTGTATTCGTATATTCTATAGATGTTAAATCGTTTATTTCGCTAAAGTGTCTATTTTTATTTTTTCGTATGTGATCAATCCAAAGGTTTTTTCCAATTGTGTATATGTATCCTGATATCTCATATGTTTCATTGAAGTAGCCCAATTTAACCTGCTTGTAAAATAGAAGAACTGCTTCTTGAAAGATATCCTTTGCATCATCATTGGATCCGTTATTTCCAATAACATACCGTTTTACTTTAGGCAATACAATACCATACAATTCCTTTAGAGCAGAATCATCTTTTCCATTTATTATGGCTTGTAGTATTTGGGTATCGTTCAATCTATATGTATCTAGGTAATTTTGTGAATAAAGTAACCCTAATTATTCAATATTTTATTGGAAATTAATAAAAGTGCTTTGAAACTCATTTATAACCTACTTTTAAATTCGGCTAAAGGATTTAATTTATCGGATAACATACCACCAATATACTAATTATTGATTTAAGTAGAAATACACCTTTTTTTATTTACAAGGGTTACTTTACAATTCAAAATGCGTAGCTCCATTTGAAATGCATTAAATAAATTGCTTCTGTATGATACATTCTAGAAAAAGTTTTTAACAAAATGTCAAATTATTTAATCAGAGCCTGATTAAATATCCTAAAAACCCCAAACTTTATTAACATGAAAAAAAATCAAATTATTTTCATGAGCAAAAAAACACGAATAGTAAGCATACCTAAATATGTTTTGTCTATTGTATTTGTTTATTTTTTGCCATTTATAACGGGTGTAGCACAGACTTTCCCAACGTCCAGAGACCCTTTCTTATGGCCTTTTACACAAACATCCATTTGGAATATGCCAATAGGCAGTGGTGCCGTATACCAGCCAGCAGGGCTTAAAAAAGTATCGACTATGCCTATCAAAAATGGCGGACGTGGCGGTATTGGCGTAGATGATGAGCCGATTATTGTTGCTCAAGCTTCCGATCCAAATTACAGTGTTTGGGGTATTACAGACTGGTCATATCGTTGTAATAATTCTACAAATTTAAATAAAACTGTAAAAATGCCCGCAGGAATTAATTATCCACCTCCTAACGGTAGTTCAGGGACACCCAATTTTTCAGGAGTAGCAGTTCAGCCAGATGGTTCACTATTTCACTTTAATGCCATTGCAACCTGCGGTAATAATAAAATTTCTGTTTACGACTATTCTGAAGCAGAAAATAGCACATTGAAAAGTACAGGTTATTATGGTGGGCATGGTGGTTCTGTATTATCGGGTATCGGTGGGGCAATTCGCAAGGGAGAACTACTATCAACAGAACCAATAAGACATGCTATTAAAATAAATGTGTGGGCAGAATATTGTTTGAGCTATGTGCAAGATGGCACCCCTGGTTATCGTTGGCCAGCAAAAAGACCAGATGGTTATGCAAATGGTGTATATGGAACGTTAAACTCCAACATTCCTGCGTATACAGAAATGGGGGCATTGCTTGCCATACGACCTGAAGTAACACCACAAAGTATTGGTATAACAAATCCCATTGTTATTAAAATTTTTAATGCAATGAAAGATTATGGCGCCTACATTGTAGATGACACATATTGGCCACATTACGATTTGCCATTAGAAGAAGGTGTGCCCGAAGAGGTGGAGGCAGCTACAGGCACACAAATGCGTTCAGGGTCAGGCAATCCGTACTTTGAAGACATGATGAAAGTGATAGAAGCTTTACAAGTAGTTACTAATAATGGTCCTAATAGTATTGGTGGTGGCGGCACTCCACGACAACCACTAGCTCCACCGTTTATTGGTACAACTATTATTTCAGTTTCAGGAATAACACTTTCCCCTATAACTGCGTCTATTTCTGTAGGGTCTTCTCAAGTCTTAACGGCGACGATTACACCAACGGATGCTACCAATAAGAATGTTACATGGTCGAGTTCGAATACGGCTATTGCAACGGTCAACAATCAAGGTTTGGTAACTGGTGTTGGTGTAGGTACAGCTACAATTACTGCAATATCTGTAGATGGGAATAAAAGTGCTAGTTCTAGTATTACTGTTTCAACAACAAGTCCTTGCAGCAATCCCATTACCTATAAAATCATGCCTATTGGTGATTCAAAAACTGAAGGTGGTGGATTAAGCGGCAATCAAAGTTGGAGAGGTTATTTACGTGCAAAATTAATTCAAAATAATTTTTCGATGGGTTATGTCGGCAATTCAAATTATGAAGCTGGCGGTGATCCTACACCACACGATTACGATCATGAAGGACATGGCGGATACACCATCGGGCCAGATATTCAGCGTTGGTGCCCTACGTGTGAAACAACAGGTATTATAGATCATATTGATTCTTGGTTACAGCCAGTTAGTCCAGATATTATAATTTTGTCGATTGGTATAAATGATTTTTTTAATTCGGATGTTCATCCTGCGAATTATCAGGCTACAGCGGTTCAGCGCTATCAAGATTTAGTTAATAAAATACTTATCTTAAAACCGAATGCAAAATTAGTAGTTTGTACTATTGAACCAGTAAAATGGGATCAAAATTGGGGCGGAACGGATGGGTCTGATTTAGCAAAACTAAATGATAAAATCAGACAAATTGCAAATGCTAGCACAACAGACAATATTTATTTAGCTGATTTACGTGCAGATTTTCTGTTGACATATTCAGCTGCAGATTTTTATGACGATGTACATTTAAGTACACAAGGTGCAACTAAAACTGCAAATACTATTTACAATACACTTCAATCAATTATGCCTTGTGGTCAGGGTGCTGTCATCCCAATTACAAGCCTTACTTTAAATCCAACTACTGTTTCTATTTCTGTAGGGACTTCTCAAGCCTTAACGGCGACGATTACACCAACGGATGCTACCAATAAGAATGTTACATGGTCGAGTTCGAATACGGCTATTGCAACGGTCAACAATCAAGGTTTAGTAACTGGTGTTGGTATTGGTACAGCTACAATTACTGCAACATCTGTAGATGGGAATAAAAGTGCTAGTTCTAGTATTACCGTTACTGCTAGTACAAGTACCGTTGCTTATGCAGAAGATTTTACGGATAACTTGGCTCAAGGCTGGCAAGGAAGTACAAACTTAGCAGCATCGAATCAAGTTATCTGTTCAAATACAACAAGTGGTGAAGAGATTGCATTTTATAACAGCCAAAGTTTTTCAAACTATACGTATAAAGTAAAAGCCACTCCTCAATGGAATAACTCGTTTGGTGTTGTATTTAACTACCAGGATGCTACTAATTATTATGTATTGGTGCTAGAAGTTGCAACTAAAAATGCATTGATTAAAAAAATGCAAGCAGGGACTCTTACAACTTTAGCTACCTCAACCTATACAGGTGGTGGTGCAGGTGTTTTATACAGCATTGAGTTGACAAACACGCCAACAACAACATCGGTATTGGTTAACGGAGGTAGCGTTTTTACCAATACACCTACAATTGATTTTACGTCAGGTAAAATTGGATTGTATACATTTTACAACCCGGTATGTTTTGATGACATAGAAGTAAGCGTTCAAGCAGGCCAAACAGCCGTAACGGGTGTAAGCATTACACCAACAGCAGTAAGTTTAACAAAAGGACAAACAAGCCAGTTGACAGCAACGGTAGCACCAAGTACAGCTGCAAATAAGGCCGTAACATTTACCAGTAGCAATACTACAGTTGCAACAGTAAGTGCTAGTGGTTTAGTAACAGCAATTGCTCCGGGTACAAGTACAATAACAGTAAGTACTCAAGATGGCAATAAAACGGCTACAGCAGCAATAACGGTTACCAATACAAATCCTGTTGTAACAATTACTAGTCCAACTACAAATACTACCAAATGTGTAGGTGAGTCGATTAGTATAACCGCTACAGCAAGTGATGCCGATGGGAGTGTCTCAAAAGTTGAATTTTATGAAGGAACAACCATTATTGGTACATCAAGTGTTGCACCGTATACAGCAATGCTTAGTAATGTAACTGTTGGCACAAAAACAATCACTGCCAAAGCTTATGATAACCTAACGGGTATGGCTACATCTACAGCGGTTACCGTTACGGTAAACGCAAACCCAACAGCAAGTATAAGTACAACAACTGCTACCACATTTTGTCAAGGTGCATCGGTGGTATTAACTGCATCTGGGGGTTCTTCTTATAAGTGGATGAATGGTACAACGCAAGTTGGCACCGCTGCAACGTACAGTGCAAGTATAGCAGGTTCTTACACGGTAGAAGTAACAAATGCTGGTGGTTGTAAAGCAACGTCGACAGTAACTACAGTTACGGTAAACGCAACAACAACGTGGTATGCAGATGCAGATGGCGATGGCAAGGGCGATGCAACACAAACACTTTCGGCTTGCGCAAAACCAAACGGATATGTTGCAGTAGCAGGCGATGCATGCCCAACAGATGCAAACAAAATAGCACCGGGCAATTGCGGTTGCAACAACACCGAAACAAGTTGTTTGGATTGTGCAGGAGTTGCAAATGGCAGCGCAGTACTCGACAATTGTAGTATATGTGTTGGTGGCACTACAGGTAAAACAGCATGCGTAACAACAGGTATTGCAACAGCGAATGCAACAACAGCCTTAAAAATTGCTCCACAACCCTTTGATGCAAGCACAACAATTTCTATGGAAGATGGTTCTATGATTGAATCCATCACTGTAATGAGTTCAGATGGCGCTATTGTATTTACACAATCGAATATTCAATCAAAAGAAGTTCAATTGGGTGAATCTTTAGCGAGTGGTTTGTATTTAGTTCAAGTCAATTCGAGTAAGGGGATTTATGTAAGTAGAATTGTAAAAAAATAAATCTATTAGTTTAGCAATACACTGAAGCACATTCTAATTGATCAAAATAGTCAATTTAGAATGTGCTTTTTATTTTTTTATTTTAATTTTTCTCAAAAACATGGAACTAGATTTTGGTTGAAATGGTTATAGTACAGTACTATTTTGATAACTATGAATTTTCAATCTTATCTTAGCTATTTCGAAACCATTATTCATTCACCGAATCCTGCTGCTCCATACGACAATCCCGATTACTTTAATTATGCAAAACTGAATTGGTCGAGAACGAATCGTTGGTTGAAAACGGGCATTCTTTCGGATCAAATAAAGTCTATTGTAATGTCTCTCAAACAACCGCAACAATGGATTGTTATAACAGAGCCTTGGTGTGGGGATGCGTCGCATGTAGTTCCCTTTATTCATATGATGGCTGAATTGAATTCCAATATTACTGTTCAATATGAATTGCGTGACGCAGAACCATTTCGAATTAATTCATATTTAACAAATGGCGGCAAATCCATCCCCAAATTAATTATTCGGAATAATGCTGGTGAAGACCAAGCAATTTGGGGACCTAGACCTCAGAGTTGTCAGGCTGTTTACGATATATTAAAATCGAACAATGCAGATTTTGAACAGATAAAAATTGAACTTCAAAAATGGTACAACCAAAATGAAGGAATTGATATTCAACAAGAAATTGGTGACTTGCTAAAATAATAAAGCAAAAGTAAAGCGATATTGTGTATAGACATGCACTAATAGTCTATACACAATATCACTATTTCATTGCACGGTATATTTTTTTAGCTTCTGCATGCGTCATATACGGAACGCCGTGCTCGTGATTCATTTTACTTATTTTATAAAGTATCGTCCAGTGATGAAATAAAACAGCCCATGCCTTAAAAATTGAAAAGCCTGGTTGGTAAATGTGTGCGGGCTCTGCGCCAGCACCATTCAGTTCAACAATTTTTATATTTCGACCTTCTTTTAACGCTTCAATACTGCTGCATCTCAAATCATATCGACCATAATAAAATCCTTCTATTTGTGTGCTGATGGTATCAAATACGTTATGCATTTTATCATCAATCAGCGAATTGTAATTTAAAAAGGAGGTGCCTCTGCAATGATTGCCTATGGGCTCGAGTACAATTGTTTCATTCTTCGCAGGCACAATTGTATAATCAAATTCGGATGCTAAACGTTTGTATTGAAAAGCTGCACGCGCATTCTTTTGTATCAATGTTCCTAAGGTGTCTTTTCCATTTCCGATTGCATGTAAAAAATCTTTCATGGTAACGGAAGAAATTATTCCTGTTTTTTGATTTGGGAAACGATAATAAAAAACACCAAGTTCGATTTTGTAATCAATGTATTCTTGAACAATAAAATCTTTTTTATTTTTCAGAATATATATTTTTAAATCACCTGTTGTTTTTATTTTCGCAACAGCAGTGCCACGTTGTCCTACATTTGGTTTGGCAATGATTGGAAATTCAAGTTTCGCATCGATTATTTTTTTTAGCACGTCTTCAAACAAAGTATGTGCGCGGATAAAAATAGAAACAGCTTTGTATTGACTTGGTATTTTTTCTAAAATATCGAATTTGGATTCACCCAATAAACCTCCTGTTTCAATACTTGGGTTCGAAGCACTGAAAAAGAAAAAGGAGCGCGCCTTCAGCGACAACCCAAAATAATAAAGCAATACCGGGAAATAAACCACCTTAAAGGGCCAGTATTCCCAATTGGTTAGTTTGGTGTATGTTAGTTGCAATCGAGATGGACCCATGAATTGATTTATTTCTTTTACGTATTCGAACAAATCTAAGAGATTTTCCGTTTATTTTAATGTAAATTATCCGTATAATAAGGTGTGGCTAGGAACTATAATACAGCTTACTACGTTTAAATTTCAATATTCATTGTCAATATTCCATTTTGAAATATAACTAGTTACGATACCGAATGAACCCTGACAATAATTTTTTTATACTTCGAAATCATACACTTTTTAAGCAATTGACAGCTCAAGAATGTAGTCAGTTGAATATTATGTCTGGCTTTATCAACCCCCCAAAAAACGAATTCATTTATTTTAATACCTATAGTAATGATCGTTTATACTTTCTAAAAAAGGGATATGTAAAAATAGGTTATGTCAACGATTTAGGTGATGAGGTGATTCGGGAGGTGTTACAAGCGGGCGATGTATTTGGTCAAATAGGATTAGAAAAGTATGATTCTGAAGGTGAATTTGCACAAGCTATCAAGGAACCGGCATCCATTTGTAGTTTCTTAATAAAGGATTTTGAAGCTATCCTTGAAAAGCGTCCCGACTTGGCTATTTCATTTACCAAGCTCATTGGTTTAAAGTTTACGCGTCTTCAAAATAGATTGTCGAATATTGTTTTTAAAGATGTTAAAAGTCGTTTGATTGATTTTTTTATTGAACTGGCTTCTAAAAATAATATTGAAATGCTCGACTTTATAACCATTAACAATTTTTTAACACATGCGGATATCGCTAGTTTGATTGGCTCTACAAGGCAAACGGTTACTACATTAATCAATAAGTTAGAAGATGAAAAATTGTTGGTTTTTGGCAGAAAAGAGATTGTAATACCAAGTCTGAAGCGTTTGACGGAAATTAAATAAATATTGGATAAATAGATTGTGTCGGCTATCTGACATGTTTTGCATTATAAAAGTTTTATATTTATATATAAGTCGAATACTTAAAATGAATTTTAGGTAGATTGAAGTGTCAGATTAAATTTTAATAAAACAGTTTTATTCTTACTATGAAAAAAATAACTTCGTTTTTAGCAGCTTTTTTGTTTATATGTGTTGCTGCAAGGGCACAAGATAGTACGCAAGCATCTTCGAAATCAACTATGCTTGACCCCAATGATAATCATGGTAACTATATTGATTTGGGAGTAAGTGGCATCTCCGATCAATTAGCATTGTCGCTTGGCTGGTCTCATTTAATTGGTATTGGTAAAGGCAAAAAACGATTTAAAGTGGGTTACGGAATTCGTTACACATCCTATTTTGCAAAGAATCAAAACTACACGACAGCACCTGCCAAATATGCGAATACACCTGCCGATGTAGATACTTTATTGGTAGGATCTCCACAGCTGAATGCGTTTAATGCTACTATTCATTTGCAATATAGCGTAACTAAAAAATTGGATCTTGGATTTAATATTGATCTTATTGGATTTAGTTTTGGGTGGAAAAGAGAAGCTACTGTTATTTCATCGTCTTATGATCCTGGACAACCATCACTCGTATACGTGAGGCCTGTAGCGTTTAATTTATTGCTTGTAGGAAATAATGATAAAGGAACATTAAATTCAGAATTTTATGCACGCTATTGGGTGACGCCAAGATTTGCTATAAAAGCAGCCTATACGTATTTATTTACAGATTATAGAACATATGTAGAACTGGCTTTTAATAACGGCGCAATTGAAAATACGCGCTATCGTTTGAAGTCAGGATTGGCTACAATTGCTGTTTCGTGGAGACCATTTATTAAATAATAATTCTTTAAATGTACCTGTATGAAATACCTTGCACTACTATTTATTCTAGTATTGTTGGGGGCTGCTTCTTGTAAAAAGGAAGAAGAAGGTCCAACCGTTATGCATAATAATCCTGGTGCAACTGCAATTGATACAGTTGCACGAGGCGTATTTACTAGCTATCAACACAGTTTGTCTGGTAGTGCCTTGTTGTATACAGACGTAAATAATGCAACTGTATTGCAATTAGATAATTTCAACATGACTTCTGGACCTGATGTACACGTGTTTTTATCTAAAACAGCGAGCTACAGCGCAGGAAATATATTAGACCTTGGCCAATTAACGGGTGGCTTTACCAACAGTACCTTAAGCTATACTTTAAACGGTTATGATGCCACATACAAATATGTATTGGTGTATTGTGTTACCTATAGCGCATTATTTGGTTATACTGAATTAATAAACGAATAGATAAATTTATATGTTGAACGCAACACAGTCTGTATTTGAACAATTAGTATTGGTTGTAGATTCTTTAACAGATGAAGATTATTTTAAAAAATCTCCCTCCTTATCAAATGCTACAATTGGTCAGCATGTGCGACATGTCATAGAATTTTATCAATGTTTGATAGAGAGCTGTATTACGAGTCAATTAAATTACGACAGTAGACAGCGTAATTTATTTATTGAAGAGAATCGCATCTTTGCAATTTCGTGCATGCAGAAAATAAAAATCGATATAGAGAAATTGAATCTAAAGAAGTTGTTGATTATGGAATCAGATTATTCTTATGGAGGAGTAATAGACACGCATTTTGTAGAAACATCTGTTGCGCGGGAGTTGGTGTATAACATAGAACACGCGGTGCATCACATGGCATTGATTAAAATTGGCGTTCGCGAATTGGCACCTTACATAACATTGCCCACAAGTTTTGGAGTTGCGGTATCAACGATCAAACATCAAGAACAATGTGCACGGTAACGTGGTTGCCACTTTCTAATTCTGGATTTATACTCACCTCGAATCGAGATGAAGCTGTTAATCGACAAGCTTCAAATCCCGCGTTTGAATTGATTGGTGATGTTAAGGTATTATTCCCGAAAGACCCTAAAGCTGGTGGTACGTGGATTGCAACAAACCCTCAACGAACCGTTTGTTTATTGAATGGTGCATTCGAAAAACACGCACATCAACCACCCTACAGAAGAAGTAGAGGTTTGATGTTGTTAGATTCTTTTGAATTTGCTTCCATTTATACCTTTAGTACCGTTTATGATTTTGAAGAAATTGAACCTTTTACATGTATTGTTGCAGAAGGAAAACAGTTGTTTGAAATGAGATGGAATGGAACAGAATTATTTTTTAAAGAACTTGATTTTTATAAAACAAACATTTGGGCATCGGCTACCTTGTATACTCCAGGGGTCATTCTAAAAAGGAAATCGTGGTTTGAAAAATGGCTTGACAATAACCCTACGTTAACGGTTGATGCGATCTTGGCCTTTCATGAATTTACTGGCGACGGCAATACTGAAAATGATTTGGTAATGAGTCGAGGTACGGTATTGAAAACGGTTAGCATTACGTCTGTGAAGCTCGTTGACGAAATCTTAACCATGTATCACAAAGATTTATTGGCAGCTAATACGAACACCATTCATACTACTATTTTTAATTAAGGTTGCCAACTTCGTATCTGTGTCGTGTAGCCGACATCTTTTATTAATTCTTTTGAATAGATTTGTTTAATATGATGAACCGATTGTTATTATTGATTTCGATACTATTTTATTTTCAGGCATCTGCACAAGATTCCATACGTGCGTATGAATATAAAAAATATGTAGATCTGGCCATTAGTGGAAAGAGTAAACAATTATCGATAGCTGGTTCTTGGGTGCAAATGTTTGGTTTTGGAAAACAGAAACAACAATTCAAAATTGGTTATGGTGTGCGTTTCACTTCCTATTTTGGAGCAAATCGCTACTATACCACTGCACCTGCTGAATACATCAATCCAGTACAAACCATCGAGACAATTGCTACAGAGCCAATCGAAGCAAACATTGATACTATTGCAATTCAAAGCCTGCAAGTAAATGCGTTAAACCTAAGCATCAATTTGCAGTACACCATTAAAAACAGATTGGATATCGGATTCAATATCGATGCTATTGGTTTTAGCTTTGGACGTAAACAACAAACAACGGTAATATCTTCCAGCTTTGACCCAGGACAGTCGCCTGTTGAAGGAGCAAGTCCAACATCTTTTAATTTATTACTTACAAGCAACAACGATTTGGGCTCCCTAAATTCCGAATTGTTTGCACGTTACTGGTTGTCGCCTCGCTTTGCCATTAGAGGGGGCTTCACATTTTTATTTACCGAGTACACAACCGACGAAGAATTATCGTTTAACAACGGTGCAATTGTAAACGATCGCTATCGATTTAAATCAGGCTTGATGATGGTAGCGGTCACTTGGCGGCCGTTCAAAAAGGATTAAATAAATTTCTATTCGGAAGACCTGTCCAAACAGGCGTTTCATTAAAGTTATCCAATTTTTATTCAATCCACCAAGTTTTGCTGGTGTACCTTTAAGTGCAGATGCTTCTAATAATAAATATCGTTGGGAAGTCTTTTTGGAATTACTTAGGATAGATTTTACTATATAAAAGAATCTGTAGTATGTTTGAATTTCTGTTTAGTAGATATATATTTTTAAATTCTAAATTAAGTTGTAATTTGATTTAAAATTTAAAAACTTTTTCAATCTGTAAAAGTAAATATCAAAATTAGTTGAAAAAATATTTTAGTAACAAACGATTTCGTATCCAGTTTATAGCTGTAATTTTATTTTTATTGATAAGTTGTTTTTCCGTGTTTTTATTTCAACAGAAAGCAACAATCAATCTATTAGATACAACGGAATATCAGATTGATTCTTTTTCAGATCAATGGGATCATGGCCATTCGCAATCTGAAATTTTATCTAAAACCAAGGATGAGATCACATTTAGATGTTGCCTCAAAAAAGGTTTAAGATATCCATATGCAGGAATTCATATAAGAAAAACAGATAACACATTTTATAGTTTAAAAGATTATAAATTAAAACTGCAGATTTTTAATAAAGAAAGACAACGAGTGGCAGTTCGTATTTATAATTTTAATGAAAGAATTAGCGACTCAACGATTAGAAATTCACACCCATTATATCATAATATTTATATCGTAGAGAAAGGCGAAAATACCTTAGAAATACCATTCAACAGTTTTACAACGATTCCGGAATGGTGGTACACAAATAATAATATTACCGAATCAGATCTTCAATCTTGGGATAAAGACTCGGTTGGCTATATTTCTATTTTTAGTGATCCAGGTTTTATAATTGGTGAAGAAAGAGTATTTAAAATCGATAAATTTTTATTGGTTGGTGATTATAGTGGTTTATATAAAATGCTAGCTATTTATGTCATTACTGTGTTGTTTCTATTCTTTAGTATTCATTTAATACTATATCAAAAACAGAAAAGAATACAGTTAACCATAAAATATAAGGATGATTTTGATTTTGAAACAAAAAATATAGATTTTAAAAGTCAAATTCATGCATTTATATCCGAACATTACTCAAACAGTGAATTGAAGGCATTAGACTTGGCTAATTATTTAATTGTTCCTGAATATAAAATAGGGGAGATATTAAAAGAGCATGTTGGTATGACCTTTAAAGCTTTTTTGAATCATACAAGGATTGAATCGGCGAAACTGTATCTCAAAAATTCTTCCTATTCCATTTCTGAAATAGCTTACAAAACAGGTTTTAATTCTCCCTCGAGTTTTAATAGGGTTTTTAAAGAAATTGTTGGCCAAGCCCCCGGAGAATATAAAAATTAGACTATTTTTTAAGAATTGTAAACCTTTTTTCGAATTCTGTAACTCCGTTTGGGCAAATTGTAAAGTCAAATTTTAAAAATGCGAACTCGTTGATTTACGATTTTGATAGCTTGCTTTACATTTAAGGCAATAAATTAACCAGCAAAAATTTACTAAAATGAAAAATAGCAAAAGGAAATTTTTGATCCTACTAGCAATCCTTTTCTCAACGACAGCTTGTAGAAAATTCGAGCCTCATCCTGAGGCTAAAAAATATCCCTTAATACAAACGAGTGTCAATTTGGGCACGCATAAGTTGGCTGCGTTCTCTGTAATTAAAAATTCAGAATATTTAATTGTTTTTGAAGCGGGATTAGGTGATGACCATTCCATTTGGAATAGTGATACTATTGCATTAAAAACAAGTAAAAGCATGGATGTTGTAACATATGACAGAGCAAGCCATGGAACTTCAGAAAGAGGTCCTGATCCAAGAGACATCAATCGATTACAAAGCGAATTGGGAAGTATTATTGATGCGTTCGCTAATGGACGTAAAATAGTACTCATTGGGCATTCGTTAGGGGGCTTTATTATAAGAGATTGGGCCATTAAAAATCCAAGCAGGGTTGCAGGTTTGTTATTTGTGGATCCTTCACACGAAGATTGCAGTCAGCTAACTCAAGCAGATCAGGATGCATTTTACAATTCCTGGCTTACTACGTATGGTGCCACCTATGGTTCAACATTGGAA